>JAUNRO010000108.1 GCA_030544185.1 Propionibacteriaceae bacterium
AGCGCAGGAGCTGGTCCGCCGGGCCTTCGCGGTGGTGCGCCTGGGTTAAGCCGGGGCCGCAGCCAGGGAGGGCACTGCCCCGCGATAGTCCATCGCCGCCCGCACCCGCTGCTGGGCGAGCATCCGCGCCGCCTCGTGGGTGGTGGCACCGGACTGCGCGGTCTCGGCGAGCACCTCGTGGGCGTTGGCCCGCAGCTTCTCCGAGACCATGGTGAAGATCTCGTCGGTCGGCGGACGGAAGGGTGAGAAGCGGTGCTCCATGGCGAAGGCCGCGCTCACCACGCCACCCGCGTTGGCGATGAAGTCCGGCACCACCAGCACCCCACGGTCATGAAGCACCTGTTGCGCCGCCGGGCTGGTGGGCAGGTTCGCGCCCTCGACGACCAGGGAGGCGGTGATCCGCTGCGCTCCTTCGACGTCGATGACATCCTGCAGCGCGGCCGGCACGACGATCTCGGCGTCGACGAAGAGCTCGCTACCGGGATCGACCCGTTGACCGGAGGCGTGCTGGACCAGGTCGTCACCGTACTCCTCGCGCAGCCGGAGCAGCTCGGGGACGTCGAGTCCGGCGGCGTCGTGAAGCGCACCCCGGGCAGTCGACACGGCGACCACCGTGTAGCCGAGTTCGTGGAGGCGGGCGGCCACGGCGTGCCCCACCGCGCCGAACCCCTGCACGGCGACGCGCGCCCCGCTGAGTCCACGCAGCGCCGCGACCTCGTCGACGACCTCGGCGACACCGTAGCCGGTGACTCCCAGCTTGTCGTAGGGCACCCCGTTGAGCTCGTAGGGCGTACCCACGGCGCACCCCCGCCCCAGCTCGTCATTGATGATCGCCGCATCCCGCTCCGTGAGACCCATGTCGAGACCGAAAACGTACTCCTCCGGGACCTCGTTGCGCAGACGCCGGACGAAGGAGCGCAGCGCGGCCTCCTTGCGCGGGGACTGTGGGTCGAACTGGATGCCGGCCTTGGCTCCGCCGTAGAAGAGGTCCACGGCGGCCCACTTCCACGTCATCACCCGTGCCAGGCGTGCAATCTCGGGAACGGAGACGGTGGGCTGCATGCGGGTGCCACCCTTGCCGATGCCGCGGGCGGTGTTGTCGATGACGAGCACCCCCTTCATGCCCAGGCGGGTGTCGCTGACCGCAACGATCTTCTCCGGACCCCAATCATCCATGAGGTCGAACAGATCGCCCGTCACAGGAACTTCACCCCCTGGGCCAGCGGCAGCTGACCGGAGTAGTTGACGGTATTGGTGGCGCGGCGCATGTAGGTCTGCCAAGCATCGGAACCCGACTCACGGCCACCGCCGGTCTCCTTCTCCCCGCCGAAGGCACCGCCGATCTCCGCACCGGAGGTGCCGATGTTGACGTTGGCGATACCGCAGTCGGAGCCGGAGGCGGAGAGGAAGATCTCGGCTTCCGCCTGGTCGGTGGTGAAGATCGCCGAGGACAGGCCCTGCGGGACGTCGTTGTGCAGGGCGATGGCGTCGTCGAGGTCGCTGTAGGTGAGGACGTAGAGGATCGGGGCAAAGGTCTCCTCGCGGACGACCTGCGACTGCCCCGGCATGCTGATGATGGTGGGCTCGACGTAGTACGCGTCGGGGATCTCCTCGGCGAGCACACGATTGCCGCCGACGAGCACCTCTCCGCCCTGTGCCACGGCCGCCTCGATGGCGTCCATCATGCCCTGGTAGGACCCCTCATTGATGAGGGGGCCGACGAGCACGGACTCATCACGCGGGTCACCGATGGTGAGGGTTCGGTAGGCGGCGACGAGGCGTTCCGTGAGCTTTTCGACGATCGACTCGTGCACGATCACCCGTCGCATCGTCGTGCAACGCTGGCCGGCGGTGCCGGCAGCGGCAAAGACGATGCCGCGAAGCGCCAGATCGAGATCCGCGCTCGGAGTGACGATCGCTGCGTTGTTGCCGCCCAGCTCCAGCAGGCACCGTCCGAAGCGCTCGGCCACCCGCGGGCCGACCTCACGGCCCATACGGGTCGAGCCCGTCGCCGAGACTAGGGCGATGCGGGGATCATCAACAAGAATGTTGCCCACGTCGCGCCCGGCGAGGACGAGCTGGTGGATGTCTGCCGGGGCGCCGACGTCGGCCACGGCCCGGGCGAGCAACTGATGGGCTCCCAGCGCGCTGAGGGAGCACATCTCGGAGGGCTTCCACACGACGGTGTCACCGCACACCAGCGCCAGGGCGGTGTTCCAGGAGTAGACGGCTACGGGGAAGTTGAAGGCGGAGATGACGCCGATAACGCCGAGCGGGTGCCACGTCTCCATGAGTCGGTGGCCCGGACGCTCGGAGGGCATGGTCTTGCCGTAGAGCATGCGGGACTGCCCGACGGCGAAGTCACAAATGTCGATCATCTCCTGGACCTCGCCCTCGGCCTCCGACATCGACTTGCCGGCCTCGGCCTGCACCAGGGTGGCGAGGTCGCGCTTGTGCTCGGTGAGCAGCTCGCCCCAGCGCTTGACGACGCGCCCCCGCTCCGGCGCGGGCACCTCCCGCCAGGTGAGGAAGGCCTCGTGGGCCCGGTCGATGGCGTCCTCCGCCTCGGCGAGGGACGTGCGCCGCAGCGGGTGGAGTGCCTCGCCGGTGAGGGGGGAGCGGGTGATCAGCTCACCGCCTGCGTCGAGGTCGTTGACCCCGCAGGCACGGAGGGCGGTGAGGACGTGGTCCTGGAGCTGGGTGAGGGTGGTGACGGTCATGAGTGTGTCTCCTTAGACGGTGAGTGCGGTGTGATCGGTGAGGACAGGGTGGCCGAGGTCGACCTCGAGCTGGTGGAGGGAGGCCGCCTCCTGGCGGGCATAGAGCTCGTAAGGGTCGGCGATGGGGACGCCGATGATGTCGGAGAGGGTCTCCATGCTGTAGTCGGTACCCCGCTGGTCGTTGTCGCGGGTGCCTTCGTCCGTGAGGTTCGACTGGAAGATGCCGGCCGCGGAGCGTGGCAGGAAGTCCTCGTAGACAATGGGGGTCGCCTCCACGACGCCGTGTGCGATGAGGGAGTCCAGGTCGGTGGGGGTCTCCCCCACCGCCGGTCGGCGCACCGCGTAGGTGAAGTAGGCCAGGCCGGCCCGGCGCAACCCCTCCTCCGTGTCCGGAAGGTTTTCCCTCCACACCTGCTCGGCGACGGCGGTGCGCACTCCGTTCCCTTCACCGGCGGCGAGGCGCCGGTCGGTCTCGGCCAGCATGTGGTCGTAGAGCTCGCGGCCGGCCGGGGTCAGCGCGATGCCGCGCTGCTCCACCTCGCCGAAGCGCACGCGGAGCGAGCCTTCGCCGACGGTGCCGTCCGAGAAGCGGAAAACCCGCTGCTCCTCCAGTGCCCGGAAGGAGGTCTGCCGCAGCAGGATATCCGGGCCCTCCCAGGCCGGCGGACCCTGGACCTCGTCGATCATGGCGATCCCGAGATCCTCCATGCGTCGGTAGAGCTCGTCGATGTCGAGGACGCGGGGGGTGAGGTGGTTTATGTGGGTGGTGGACACGCCGCCGATGTCGGCTGCCACCGCGGAGATCTCCTCCAGGCGGCGGTACCAGGTCTCGTCGACCGGTGTCTCGGAGAGCTCGAACGCGGCTGTCGCCATGTCGACTAGGCGGCGGGCGAAGCGGTCCTCGAGCCCGCCCTCGCGAACGGCGCGGTCGGCGAGGGAGAGCAGGGCGTCGTCGAAAAGCACCCGGGAGGCGAGGAAATCCTGTAGCTCCTCCTGCAGCTCGGGGGAGAAGAAGCGGGGGTCATCGGCGGTGAGCATGGAGGTGAACACCCGGAACGGGTTGCGGGCCAGTTCCTCCGGGTCGATCGGGCGGAACGCGGTGGACACGACCGGGACGGAGGACTTCGCGGCCTCGCGCAGATCGTAGAAGCCGACGGGGTACATGCCGAAAGCGGCGAAGACCCGGGCGGCCTGGGCCATCTCGCGCGGTGATCCCACGCGAATGGCTCCGTGGCGCTCCGCGGTGACCCGCTCGATGGAACCGAGGCGTTCCGCGCCGTCACCGGCGGCGGAGACGACGTCGCTGTTGACACCGGTGGAGACCTCGACCAGCGTGTCGTAGGCCGGAACCTCGGTGCCGTACATGCGTGACAGTTCAGCTGCGAAATCACGTCGCAGCTCCCACGTGTGATGGAAGACCATGATGCCTGCCCTTTCCTAGATGATGTTGACTTCGCGGAGACAGGAGCCCATGTCCGCGAAACGGTCGACAGAGAACGGGCGCGGGTCCATGAAAGACTCGCGTCCCAGGTAAATGTCCGCCAGCAGCTCTCCCGCTGCCGGAGCCTGAAGGAAGCCATGACCGGAGAACCCGGTGAGGTAGTAGAACCCCGGGAGCTCGCGGGAGCGGCCGATGAGTGCGTTGTGATCCGGAGTGTTCTCGTAGTATCCGGCCCAACCTGCCTCGAGATCGGGGTTCTCCAGCTGCGGTGCGCACACCGAGGCGGCGGCGTTGAATTCCCGGAGCCACTCGTAGGAGTACTCCCGGCAAAACTCCGACTTCTCCAGATGGGAGATGCCGACGAGCAGTCCGTTGTGGAAGTTGTGGAAGTACATGGTGGTGGACAGATCCAGCGTGAAGGGGACCGTGGGATGAGGAGTGGGCATCTGACGGGTCAGCCCGATCATGCGACGCACCGGCTCCACCGGCAGGTCCACCCCCACCATCGCCCCGATTCCGGCGCTCCAGGCACCGGCGGCACAGATGACGGACGAGGTGCGGATCTCCCCGCGATTGGTGACGACCGCCGAGATCTCGTCCGCACTGCGCTGGATGTCCAGGACCTGCGTGCGGTCGAGGATGCTCACCCCGAGTGCGAGGCACGCCCGGGCGTACCCTTCAACCACTTTCGCCGGGGCGGCGTGTCCGTCATCCGGGGTGAAGGAGGCACCCTTCAACGCTGCTTTGTTGAGGTAGGGATTGATCTCCACCGCCTGGGCCGGGGTGAGGATCCGGGTCTCAATGCCCAGAGCGGCCTGGGTGACCGCCGAGGCGTGGAGCTGGTGGAGCTCCTCGTCGGTGCGGGCCAGAAAGAGATATCCGACACGGCTGAGTTCGATGTCGACCCCGAAGTCCCGCTCGAAGCGGTGGTACGCCTCCAGAGAGCGCTTTCCCAGCACCACGTTGCCGGGGTCCGAGAAGTTCGCCCGGATTCCACCCAGCGGCTTCGCCGAGGATCCGCTTCCCAGGGTGGACTGTTCGACGACGACGATGTTGCGTACTCCCTGGGAGGCCAGTTGCCAGGCCACGCTCATTCCCATGACTCCGCCGCCGATGATGACGACATCGGCGTCCCGCGGCTGAGTCGCCGCAAAGGTCAGATCCAGGGGAACCGTTATCTGGGCCGTATGAGCCACTTTCCCTCCTTTCTCACGATTTTCGACTTAACCGCTTAGCGGTTATCGATAACCATAGGTGGTGCGGGCCACTTTGTCTCCCCCTTCGGGCAAAAATTTTTACTGCCGAAAGTCGACACAGCAGACAGGAAGGGAATAACGCAGGTCATAGAAGCAAGAAAACCCGCCCACACGTGGTGGGCGGGGGCAAACGTGGCGCGGAAGGCGCCGACAGACAAGATCAGGCCAGTCGGGCGTACTGCAAGTGGTGATCCATAACCTCCGAGGCGCGCTGCACGTCGCGGGAGATGATGGCGTCCGCCAGGGCCACATGCTCCTCGGCAGTGCGCCGCACCTTGCCGGCCTCCCGCAGGTGCATGTAGAAGCCATTGATGCGCGACTGATCACGCAGCCGCTCGATCATCTCGCTCCACCGTCGGTTACCCAGCAGGTCGACGATATACATGTGGAACTGATGGTCCGCCTCGAGATACTCCGAGATGGACCCGACTCCCCCGTCACCGAAGGCGTCGATGGTCGCACTCGCCAGGCGACGCAGCTCCTCGGCCACGTCGGCAGAAAGGCGCAGGCCAGCAACCCGACGGACTGCCTCCACCTCGATGAGACGCCGGAGCTCATAGACCTCCAACCGGTCCTCGAGGGTCATCTCAACTACCCGAAATCCCCGGTTACGGACTAACTCCAGGAGGCCACGTTCCGTCAGGGTCATCATCGCCTCACGGACCGGACTGTTGGAGATCTCGAGTGTGCGGGCGAGCGAGTTGGCCGAATAGACCTCCCCGGGTTTCATCTGCCCGTCGAGCAGCGCCCGGCGGATGAGGGTCTCCGCGGAATCCTTGAGAGTTCGACGGGAGAGCTTGAGCTCTTCCAGATCACGCATCACCCTGCCACTGGTCTCCATGTCGAGTTCCTCCCCTCTTTCTGGCTCTGACTGCCTCTATGGCCGCCGCCCGGTCGGGCAACCGGCTGTTTCCTGGGATTATAGCGCGAACCCGATACCTTCATCCCCCTAGCCCCTGTTGCAGCTATAAGAGCTCTGCGAATTATTGGGAACAATTTTGAGCAAAGCTCTGTACTTGACGGTTATATATAACCTATAGTGAGCTCCAGATCATATCTAGCAGCCACCTGAAGCTGCATCACGCAATGATCACACTTTCGTCCTCCGTAGACGACACAGAAGGGAGCTCCCTTGTACCCCCCCACCACTCTCGCCCAGTCCAGCTCCGTGGACCAGACGATCCAGACAGCGTTTGGACCATTCGTCGATCTCCTCGAGAGAATCGTCTTCTTTTCCATTCCCCTCGGCTCGGCACAGGCGCCCATCGTCGTCATCTGGCTGCTCGCCGCCGGCGTCTTCCTCACCGTCTACCTCCGCGTCCGACCGATCGGCGATGCCGTCCAGACCGCCCGGGTCATCCGCGGACAGTTGACCCGGCGCTCCGACCCTGGGGAAGTGAGCTCCTTCCAGGCGCTGGCTACAGAACTCTCCGGAACGATCGGACTGGGCAACATCGCCGGTGTGGCCGTCGCGATCTCCATCGGTGGCCCCGGAGCCGCCCTGTGGATCATCCTCGCTGGAGTTCTGGGCATGGCCGTGAAGATGGCGGAAGCGACACTGTCCCAGATGTTCCGGAGGATCGACGAGAACGGCAAGGTCTCCGGTGGCCCCATGTACTACCTCAAAGACGGCCTCGCCTCCATCGGCCGCCCGAAGCTTGGTTCTGCTCTGGCCTTCGTCTACGCCTTCTGCTTCATGTTCGCCTCCCTCGGTGCCGGAAACATATTTCAGTCCAACCAGCTGGCCGCCCACATCGTCGACTCCACCGGCGGCGACGCCAGCATCTTCTCCGGTCGCACGTGGATCATCGGCCTGGCACTTGCGGTGATCACCGGCCTGGTCATCATCGGCGGCATCAGGACTATCGCCAAGTGGACCAGCCGACTCGTTCCTGCCATGTCCAGTCTCTACGCCCTGTGCGTCATCATCATCCTCGGCGCCAACCTCGAACAGGTGCCGGCCGCCTTCGGTCTCATCGTCACCGGCGCCTTCAATCCGGAGGGTGTGTCCGGTGGCATTGTCGGCGTCGCCATTATCGGCATCCAGCGAGCTCTGTTCTCCAACGTCGCCGGAGTCGGCACCGCCGGCCTCGCCCACTCGGTGAGCAAGAACCGGCGCCCCACGGAGGAAGGTCTGGTCGCCGCCTGGGAGCCGTTCGTCGACTCCGTCATCGTGTGCACCATGACAGCTCTGGCCATCATCGTTACGGGTCAATACCTCAATACCGAGGCCAACGGCGTTCTCCTCACCACCAACGCCTTCGCCACGGTGCACTCACTTTTCCCGATCCTGCTGTCGGTGTGCATCATCCTCTTCGCATTCTCCACGATCCTCAGCTACTCCTACTACGGGCAGAAGGCAGCGGGTTATCTGTTCAAGGGCAGCCGACGCGCCGAAATGGCCTACAATGCCCTATACCTGGCCATGATCGTCATCGGTGCCGCCGTGTCCCTGGAAACGGTCGTCCGCTTCTCCGACGCCATGTTCTTCCTCGTCGCGATCCCCAACCTCCTGGGCATCTACTTCCTGGCCCGTCCCCTCAAGCGCGAGATCGAGGGCTACCGGGCCGCCGCCCGCCAGGGCCTCATCGAAATCGTCGCCAAGGAAGAGCGTGCTCCGCTGCTGGGCGAGCCCGCCGGCGAGCAGGCCGTGCGATGATCCCGCGTCACCTGCGCACCGATATGCCCACCCGGGCGGCATATACTTCGGACGCCTCCATCTACCGTCGCGTTCCGGCCGCGGTGCAGGAACCCCGCACGGTCGACGACATCCGGAACGCTCTGGCCTTTGCCCGGGAGCGCGGGTGGTCGGTCGTCGCCCGCGGTGGCGGGTCCTCCGTGGCGGGCAACGCCATCGGTGAGGGACTCATTATCGACACCTCGCGGCATTTCAATCGGATCGTTTCCATCGACCCGGACGCCCGCACCGCAGTCATTGAACCCGGAGTCATCTGCGACCAGCTGCGTGCAGCCGCCGCCGAGTACGGACTCACCTACGGCCCCGATCCATCGACGCACTCCCGTTGCACCGTTGGAGGAATGGTCGCCAACAACGCCTGCGGTTCCCACTCCGTTGCGTACGGTACGGCCGCCGAGAATCTCGTCGACGTCACCCTCATGCTCGCCGACGGCCGCGAGGTCACCGTCACCGCCACCGGCTGCTCAGATCCGCTTATCGACGCCGCCCTCACCGACCTGTACTCGGACAACGCCGAGCTCATCACGGCCGAGCTCGGTCGCTTCCCCCGCCAGGTATCGGGCTACGGCCTGCACTACCTCGTGGCAGACAGGGCCAAGGCCGTCGCCGGCAGCGAGGGCACCTTGGGTGTCATCACCCGGCTCACGGTACGGCTGGTGGAGCAACCTGCCCACACCTGCTTGGTCGTCCTGGCCTTCGACACAGTCTTCGACGCCGCCCGTGCCGCCGTCCACGCCAGGCTCCCCGGGGTGGGCACGATCGAGGGCATGGGAGGGGACCTCCTCGATGCCCTGCGCTCGAAAATCGGCCGCGAGAACGCCGGTGAAGACCTTCCCGGCGGGGGCGCCGCCGGCGGATGGCTCTACTGTGAGACCGGTGGGCCCACACCCGAGGCCGCACGCGAGTTGGCGGCCCGGGTCATCGGCGTGACCTCCCCCATGGATGCGCTCATTGTCGACGACCCCTCCGAGGCCCGCGCGCTGTGGTCCATCCGCGAGTCGGCAGCCGGCCTGGTCACCCGCCTTCCTGACGGTGGAGAAGCCTGGCCCAATTGGGAGGACTCCGCCGTACCGCCGG
>JAUNRO010000109.1:0-3008 GCA_030544185.1 Propionibacteriaceae bacterium
CCAAAATCCCAGACCTCGCAGGACACTAAAATCGACCCCAACTGTTGAAGTCAGGGCTGACTCCGGACCCAAAAGGGCCGCCGCCGCATTCCCCAGGAAAGCGCGACGGCGGCCCCGATGGCCCCTTTCTCAGACTGGTTGCTTCAAATAGGCATTGAGGTGTGTCCGCAGCAGGTCGGGCACCTTCACCGCATCAGGTGAATAGAGCCATTGGACCTGAAGGCCGTCCATCAACGCCGTGAAAAGAACGCCAAGCCCATCGGTGTCGATTCCGTCGCGCAGCTGCCCCTCAGCCGCGAGTTGGTCGAACATCGTCTGGAAACTGGCCACGACCTTGTCGTAACGCTGTTTGAAGAAGTCGTGTGCCGGGTGATCCGGATCAGTGGACTCCGCCGACAACGTGGCGAACAACTCGATCATTCCGGGTGTCGTGGAATTGTGTTCAGCAAGCGCCAGGACCCGTTGCACATAGTCCCGGCCCCCTTCGCTCTGATCGGACAACCCGAAGGTGATCGCGTCACTGTCGTCGCGCCGAGCGAGGACCGCGCTCAGCAGTTCTTGTTTCGAATGGAAGTGGTACAGCAACCCAGGGTGAGTGATCCCCACCCGTTGAGCGATGTCCCGCAGCGACGTCCCTCGATAGCCGACCTCACCGAACAGCTCGACGGCCGCGGTGAGAATCTGCTCTCGTCGCCTTCCTCCCTTACTTAAATTTTCCCCAACCATAAACACAGTGTCTACCCAAGGTCGGTCAGATTCCAAGCAAATTCACGAAATCGGATCCAAACTGTTTCGGCTGGTCCGGGATGTGGTCAGCGCCTGTGCACAAACACGGGCCTTATGTGGACAACCTGGCGCGTCGTCCCCAGTGCGTCCGACCCGTCCTGTGCATGACACCGAGGTTCCTCGTGACCTATCCGCAAATCCTCCCCGTGTAGTTCGCTGGTCTCCACACCACGTCCCGAGCCCCGAAAACCCAGCTGACCAGGGAAGACAGACGGTTGTCCACATCTTCCCCAAAGGCTATGACCATGACTGAATTACAAATTTCGGAAGCTGATGGAAGCCACCTGGTGCCGATCTGGGGATGAAGGCAGGGGCTGAGCATTCGTTCGCAACTGCACTGACGTCTCCACAGCGATCCCACACCTGTGGCAGATCGCGCGTCGGACGACGTCGCCGGCCAAGGGCTGCCCGCGCATGAGTACCGCCCGGTATGATCGCAGGGCTGCCGCTGGCGGACCCGAGAAAGGTTGTGGTTTTCACAGGTCCGCTCCGGCAGCGAGGCTGGGCAGGTCCCGGCCGTGACGGGCACACCGGCAAGGAGGAATGGTGAAGATCCGCCTCGAGCGCGACGTATTGGCCGAAGCTGTGGCATGGGCTGCTCGCAGCCTGCCCACGCGTCCGAGCGTCCCCATTCTCGCGGGCCTCCTGGTCCGCGCGGACTCCAACGGCGTCGTCCTGTCCAGTTTCGACTATGAGACATCGGCGCAGATCAGTGTGCCGGCCCAAGTCGCCGACGAGGGTGAAGCCTTGGTGTCCGGCCGTCTCCTGGCCGATATCTCTCGCTCCCTGCCCAACAAACCGGTCGACATCAGCGCGGACGACACCCGAGTGGAACTCGTGTGCGGATCCGCTCGCTTCACCCTCCAGACCCTTCCCGTGGCCGAATATCCGGCGTTGCCGGCCATGCCGGAGTCGGCCGGCCGGATTACCTCGGTCGATTTCGCCGAGGCCGTCAGCCAGGTTGTGGTGGCGGCGGGACGCGACGAGCTGCTGCCGGTCTTCACTGGTGTCCGGATGGAGATCGACGGCGAAACCCTTTCGCTGCTGGCGACCGATCGCTACCGGATGGCGCTCAAGGAGATCAGCTGGCAACCCGATTCCCCGCACGCCTCCGGAGCAGCCCTGGTGCCGGCCAAGGTCCTCGCGGACACCGCGAAGTCGATGACCTCCGGTGCCGCGGTGACGGTGTCCCTGGCCGATGGTGGTGCCGGTGACGGGCTCATCGGGTTCTCCGGCAGTGGCTCGGGCGGGCAGCGCGAGACCACGACGAGACTGCTGGACGGGGAGTTCCCCAAGGTCCGGCACCTGATGAACATCCAACCCGGCCTGACCGTGCGCGCCGATACCGCCGAGCTGATCGCGGCCGCGAAGCGCGTCGCCCTGGTGGCCGAGCGCAACACCTCGCTGAAGATGATGATCGGCGAGGATGCGGTGATCCTGGAGGCCGCGACCGGCGACCAGGCCCAGGCGTCGGAGGCGATCTCGGCCGTTGTCGAGAACCTCTCCGATGGTGAGCCGCCGATCACGGCCGCGGGCTTCAACCCGGCGTACCTGCTGGATGCGCTCACCGTGCTCGATGCACCGTTCGCCCATTTCTCGTTCACCGCGCCCGGCAAACCATGCCTCATCACCGGACTGGTGGAGCTCGACGGTCAACAACTCACCGACTATCGCCACGTGATCATGCTGATGCGTCTGCCGGGCTGACGTTTAGGCTGGGGACGGCCGCAACCCGACCAGGAGGATCCCGTGGCGCAGGGCATCTGGCAGGACACCGATCACCGCCCAGTCAACGCAACCGAAGCACACCGGGAGTGGACCCTGCGGGCCACCGAGATCCTGGTGGAGATCGCCGGTCGTTATGGCCGCTCCATCAACTACGGCGACCTGGCGGGTGAGGTGCAGCGGCGCACCGGCATCCACACCGACATGGCCACCGAGACCTGGCTCGACGATGTGCTGAGCGAGGTCACCAAGAGGTGCGTGGAGGCCGGCAAGCCGGCGCTGACGGCCCTCGTGGATGACGCGGGCGTCCCGGCCAATGCTGCGGCGCGTTCGGCGTGCTATGCGGCCTATGACGCCAAGCCACCACGGGCCAAGGGCGGGCGTCCGAGCCGGGCACGCAAGCCACGGACCCATGACGAGCCCCGGCCGCGGCGCACGACCAGCGTGCAGGACCGCAAGCGCCCGGTGTGCCCCACCTGTTTCGTCGAGGTCCCGGC
>JAUNRO010000109.1:3018-9134 GCA_030544185.1 Propionibacteriaceae bacterium
GGCCTGGTCGACGTCGTAGGTGTCCACGAGGACCGTGGTGCCCGCCCCCTGCGCGGCGATCTGCGCCTCGAAGGCCTCCCGCTCGGAGTCGAACAGGAGGGTGAAGGCGTGCGCCGAGGTCCCGGCCACCGGGATCTGCGATTCCTGCGACTGAGGCTCAGCCCAGTTCGTCGGCGGTGCGCAGGAAACGCCGCACCCGCTCATCCAGCCGGGCCAGCCCGAGCTGGCGCAGCACCGCGCGGAAGCGGTCGTCCTCCGAGCCGTCGCGCACCTGATAGTGCGCGAGGTCCAGCAGCAGCGCGACCTCACTCAGCGGCACTTGTTCGAGCCGGCGCGGGCCGAGGGTCCGCGCCCTGGCCCAGGGCTGGTCGCTGAGCCGGAAGGCGTGGTCGTGCCAGTCGTCGACCTTGCGGAGATTCTCCACGACCACCCGATCGGCCTTCACCAGCGCGGCGAGTGCTTGGCCGAGCGCCACGCGCTGGCGGGCGACCAGGCGCGGGAGGCCGGCGGCTGAGGCGTACGCCTGCTCCAGGCGCGTCCCGCTCACCGGGCCCTCGACGGCGACGATCTCGAGCAGGGCGCCGGCCAGATCGTCGGCGGTCATCGTTGCGGGATCGGGCAGCGAGGTGTCGAAGGCGATGTAGTCCTCCAGCTCCGCCACCCTCGGTGCGGATGCGGGCACGGGCGCCTTGCGCTCAGCGGCCTCCCACTCGGGACCGAACGGGACCTCGGGTCCCTCGACGATCACCTCGGGCTCGTCGTCGCCCGCGTCGATCCCCGTGGCTCGGCGCGGGGCGGGACCCAGATCCATGGGGTCGATGTCCAGCTCCTGCAGGGCGGTCTCGAGCATCGCATAGACCGCCTCGGGATCGGCTTCGAACTCCGATCGGCGCACGGTGACGAAACTCCAGCCGCTGGTCTCGAGCTCGCGGCGGCGGCGCAACTGCCGGGCGTACTCCTGCGGACCTTCCCAGGCATCGTCCTCGCACTCGATCGCGAGGTTGCCGTGGCGGCCCTCGACCACCAGATCGATGCGGAAGCCGAGCAACTCCTGCTGGGCGCGCACCAGATAGCCGTCCCGGCAGAGCAGATTGAAGATCTGCTGCTCCAAAAGCGAGTCGAACGGCGGGACCAGCACATCGTCGGGGACGTCGTCGATCACCATCTGCGGTTGTCGCGACGCGTTCTCGACGGCCGTGCAATAGCTCAACAGGCGCCGGCGCAGGTCGGCCGGGTTGGTGAGATCGGGCTCTCGGACCGAATGCACCAGCACAACCTGATCGCGGGCGCGGGTGATCGCCACGTTGTAGCGCTGGGCGATCACGTCCTGGGTCTGTGCGACGAGCCGGCGACCGTCGGGGGCCGCCACCATCGACACGAACATGACATCGCGTTCGCTGCCCTGGAAGGCAGGGGCCTCGCCGCAGAGCAGGTCGCGGCGGGCCCATTCCTGCACCGGGATGCGGCGCATCAGCTCGGTCTCGATGGCCTTGGCCTGGGACGATCCGAGCAGGGTGACGACGCCGAAGGTCAGCCCGCCATAGTCGGGATCGGCCACACAGCGCTCGATCTCCGACACCACGGCCTCGACCTCGGCCCGGTTGATGTCCTGGTTGTCCAGGGACGCGTCCGGGACGAAGATCGTGCGCACCGGATCGAGCTGGCTGCGGGCGAACTGCCGCACCGGCTCCAGCCGGATGCCGTCGGGCTGATAGAACTCGCGGTTGCTGAACTCGATGATCTCCGGGACCGAGCGGTGATGCTCGGTGAGCACCAGCCGATGGCCATAGCGCATGGTCGCCTCGTCGAACAGCGAACGCATCGGGTTCGCCCACAACTGGGCGTGGGGATGGTCCGGCACATAGCGGCGGACCAGGTCCCGCAGTGTTTGGCGGTCCTGGCCGACGCCGGCCGGGGAGACCTGCTTGTCGTCGCCGACCACGACGATGCGCGGGGCCAGGCAGTGCAGGAACAGCGAGTCCAACCCGGCCTGGGACGCCTCATCGACGATGATCACGTCGAAGCTGTGCTCGAGCGGTTCGATCTGGTCGATGACGCGATAGAGCGGCATGATCCAGACGGGCACCGCTCCCCGGCATTGGTTCATGGTCTCGCGGATCTCCGCGCGCTGACGGCTCGCAAAGCGGCCGGTGCCCTTGCCGAGCTGGCGAACCTGCTGGGTATAGGCGGTCAACGCCGTCCGCGTCGTCGCGGTCAGCCGGTCCGGCGACAGCGCAGCCGCCCAGGCCCGCTCGCCCGCCAGCCGTTCGACGGTCCGGGTGATTGCGTCCTCGAGCACGGCTACGCGTTCCCGCAGGGGTTCGGCGTCCACCGGCTCGTGGGCGGCCAGCCAGTGTTCGGTGCGGGCCCAGGCCCACGCCTCGTCGAAACCGTTGAGTCGTCGCTCCCACTCGGCGCTGCTGGCGGAATCGGGGTCGGCCAGGTCGACCGCCAGCTCGGGGCTGAACGCCTCGATCAACTGGCGGAGCCGGGTGCGCTCGGTGTCGCCATCGCGCTGGCTCAGGAGCTTCTGGTTCTGCTGATAGGCCCGGGCGTACGCCTGTGGGTCGCCGTTGTCGACCGCCTCGTGCAAGGCGACCACGCAGTCGGCGGCGTGCGGGGTGCTTGCCTCGCGGGCCGTCCGCTTGCGCAGCTTCTCCAGCTCGCGCCGGGTGCCCTTCTCGTGCTCCAGTTCCGGCAGTGCGCCCATCGTCGCAATCAGTTCCCGGCCGGACTGGAAGTCGCGCCAGTCGGGGGCGTCCCAGCCCTGGCGCTGGAACCAGTCGTCGATCCCCTGCAGCCGCGCACCGAAGTCGGTGAGCTCCGTCAGCACGCGGAGCTCGTCGGTGTGCTCGCGCAGGCGCTGACCGATGGAGCCTCGGGTGACGCGGTTCCACTCCTCATCGAGCAGCCGCAACAGCCGCAGGAGGCCCAGGTGCCCGAGCAGGATGTCGAGGTCGGCCTCCGAGACCGGGGGATGACCATTGACGGTGACCCGTTCGAAGAGCTCGGTCGCCGCGCGCACCGGACGGCGGGTGAGCAGTCCCAGCCGGGGCTGGCCCTGGGGATCGACCTTGAGCGGGGAGTCGGCCACGTGTGCGCGCAGCGACATGGCGATGGGCTCGAGTCCGGTGATGGAGCCGGCGATGATCACCTCGTCGGCGCTGCCCACGGCCTCGTCGGCCGTCAGTGCGTCGGCATGCAGCTCGGCGATCCTGGCGCGGCGCTCGTTCCACTGCGCCAGCCCGCCGGACAGGACATCGGAGATCGCATCGGCCATCCAGGGCCGGTTCGACTGGCGCAACTTGTCGAGCGTCGCCTGCAGTCCGACGAGCGTCGCTTGGAACTCCTTGCGCTGCAGGGGCGGCTGGCTCAGCAGCGCCTTGACCCAGCGCCCACCCACCTCGTCGCGAAACCGGCGAACGTTGCGCAGCGCCTCGACGCGGCGCTGGGTGAGGTCGGAGAAGTCCTTGGGCTCGGGCAGGGACTGCTCGATCAGATAGACCGATTCAGAGCTCTGCCGCCGGCTGGCGAGCGACAGCTCGCGATAGGAGCGGAGCTGTTCCCCGTCGACACCGGGCTCGGGATGATCGGCGTCGAAATAGGTTGCCACCCACTCGTCCTCGGGCGCCCGGCTGGCCTGGTGACGGCGGATGCCGACGATCGTGTCGTCGATCCCGGACTCCGGCCAGCTTCGGGTCTCGCGGGCGCGGGCCTCGACGATCTCCGCGTACGCCTCGGCGCGCTCGCCGGCCATCCGGTCGAGATCGCGCAGCTGGCGCTGGACGCGCTCATCGCGCGAGACGGGGTCGTTGTGCAGCGACTGCTGGGCGAGCGTCTCGACCGCTTCCCTGAGGTCCGCGGCGTTGTCGGCGGTCGTGTTGAGCACGCTGACGGCCAACGGCCGGATGCTGTCCGGCATCATGGCGCGGACCTGGGCGAGGGCCTTGTCGGTCTGCGCCGTGACCAGCACCCGCCGGCCCTGGGCCAGGAGGTGGGTGAGCATCGCGGCGATCAGGTGGGTCTTGCCGGTCCCAGGCGGACCCTGCACGACGACCTGAGCGCTTTGGTCGACTTTCGCCAGAATGCGCCGTTGGGTCTCGTTGAGGGGCAGCGGCGGAAAGATCTCGCCGTCGATGTCGACGATCGCGCCCGGCTCCGGATCCGGCAATGCGGGCGGGATGTGATCCGGGTCGATCAGCGGCAGCAGGCCGGCGGGGACCCGCCCGGTGCGCTGGATCGTGTCCGCGATCGTGCCGAGCAGTTGACTGAGACCTTCGTTGCGCCGCTCCCGCAGGATGAGCGCCGGCGCCACCGAGCAGCGAGCGGTCGGCCCGGGCTGGCCGAGCGGCTCATCCAGCGCCAGCTCGCCAGCGGGGTCGATCGCCGTCACCATCGATCTCAGGAAAGGGCGCAGCCAGGCCCGGTCGAGCAGGTTGCCCGCGTAGTCCCCGGCGGATGCCTCGAGCGCCGCGAGCGCGGCTTCGTCGGCGACCATGGCGGGGTCCAGGAACCGCGTTCCTTCCGCGACTGGTGCCGCGCTGGCCTCGGGGCGGAGATCGATCCGGCCCGAGTGCTCGTCCAGATCCAGCCGGACGGGCAGCGTGAGCAGGTGGCGGCAGACGGATTCCCCGCTTTCCGGGGCGTACGCCAACAGGCCGACGCCGAGCACCAGCTCGAGATCCTCGGAACGCGCCTGGGCAGCGATCTGGGCACTGAACAGGGCGTCGTAGCTGGGCGCGGCCGCATTGTCGCCGGCCCGGCGCACCGAGAGCAGCGGCGCATCCGGGTCCTCGGCGTTCAGGCGCACCAACGGGTGATCGGTGAGCTCGTCGAGCCAGATCACGGCGGTATCGCCGCCGCGGGCGAACGCTGTGGTCTCCCGCACCATGCGGACTTGGGTCTCCGCAACCGCCTCCAGGAACCGAAAAATTCCTACCGCCCGGGCAACACTTCCCGGCGCGTGGCGGTCGAAGTGTTCAACGAACTGCAACACCGGACCTCCAGCCCCCAAGCAGTCTTCTAGCCTGCCTCAGATTATCCGCTGCGACGCGGCGTGCCTAATGGAGTTCTGAGAATCTGGTCGTTTGACCATATGAAACTTGAAGGTCTGAAAATTGACGACCAGCGGCCCGGGGGACCCTGGTCCGGCAGGCTCCTTCTATCGTGAGACGTGAGCTCTAACAGGGAAGGAGTGCGCCATGCACATGGGTCTTGTCGGACTGGGCAGGATGGGCGGCAACATGCGGGAACGGCTGCGCCGCGCCGGCCACACGATCGTGGGTTATGACACCAACGCCGAAATTTCGGACAGCACCAGCCCGGCGGACATGGTCGCCCAGCTGCCTGACCGCCCCCGGGTGGTCTGGGTGATGGTGCCCGATCGGATCGTCGATGCGGTGATCGACGACGTCGCCCGGTCCCTCGGGGAGGGCGACATCATCATCGACGGCGGCAACTCGCGGTGGAGCAACGATGTGCCGCGGGCCGAGCGTCTCGCGCCCAGCGGCATCCATTATCTCGACGTCGGCGTCTCGGGTGGCGTGTGGGGTCTGGAGCGTGGCTATGCCCTGATGGTGGGTGGCGATGCCGAGGACGTGGCCGTGCTGCAGCCGATCTTCCAGGCACTCAAGCCCGAGGGTGATTATGGCTATGTCCATGCCGGCTCCCATGGGGCGGGGCACTTCACCAAGATGGTCCACAACGGCATCGAGTACGCGATGATGCAGGCCTTCGCCGAGGGCTGGGAGCTCCTCGAGGCGGCCGAGCACGTCACGTCGGTGCGGGAGACCTTCCGCTCCTGGAAGGAAGGCTCGGTCGTCGAGTCCTGGCTGCTCGATCTGGCCGTCAATGCGCTTGACGACGATGAGCATCTCGAGGGTTTGCGCGGCTATGCCGACGACTCGGGGGAGGGCCGCTGGACGGTGGAAGCAGCGATCGACCTGGCCGTTCCCGTTCCGGCAATCGCCTCCTCGTTGTTCACGCGCTTCGCCTCCCGCCAGGAGGATTCGCCCGCGATGAAAATGATTGCCGCCATGCGCAACCAATTCGGTGGCCATGCGGTGAAGACGAGCTGATCGCCGGAATCGGCAGGTGCGGCTGCGGGCTTTCAGGAG
>JAUNRO010000110.1 GCA_030544185.1 Propionibacteriaceae bacterium
GCAATGAACAGCGCAGCGCTGCGCTCGCGCAGGGCAGTGACGCCGCGCTGAGCTAGGTGATGGGCCGATCATCAACCGAAATCAAACACGACTCGGTACATTGAGGCGAAGCACGGCGACGACGATCAAGGTGGTGTGACCATGGTCGAAAACGCGCATGATCCCAAGGACTCGTCGAAGGACCTGTCGGCCGAGGTATCGACCCCGGATCGCGCGGCCACGATGAAGTGGCGACGGCTCGACACGAGTTGGGTCCTGAGTCTCTTCGGCACCGCCGTTGGTGCCGGCATCCTCTTCCTGCCCATCCGGGCGGGATCCGGGGGGCTCTGGCCGCTGATCATCATGACGATTCTGATCGGCCCGATGACCTACCTCGCCCACCGGGCACTATCACGGTTCGTCTGTCACTCCACGAATCCGGGTGACGACATCACGCGGGTGGTGGAGGAATACTTCGGCCCGACGGCCGGCAAACTGATCACGATCCTGTATTTCTTCGCGATCTATCCGATCGTGCTCATCTATGGCGTTGGCATCACGAACACCGTGGACAGCCTCATCGTCAATCAGCTGGGCTTCTCCTCACCGCCACGGTGGTTGCTGGCCGCGCTTCTTATCGCCTTGATGATGGCCGTGATGGTCTCGGGCGAGCGCATCATCCTCATGGTCACGGGCTGGGTGGTCTATCCGCTGATCCTCATCCTGCTCGGGGTCACGCTGTATCTCATCCCCAGTTGGAGCCTGCGAGGTCTCACCGAACCCCAGCCGGTGTCCGCCTTGCTCATGACTGTCTGGCTCGGCATTCCCGTGCTGGTGTTCGCGTTCAATCACAGCCCCGCGATCTCGCAGTTCTCACTCGCGATGAAGCGGCACCACGGCGAGCTGGCACCCGAGAAGGCCTCCCAGATCCTCCGCGTGAACGCGATCATGCTGGTGGTATTCACCATGGGCTTCGTGTTCTCGTGCGGGTTCGCGCTCGGGCCAACCGGGCTCGCGGACGCGCGGGAGGCCAACCTGCCGGTGCTATCGCATCTGGCCAACGTCCACGGCAGCCCCGTGATCGCCTATCTGGGCCCCGTCATCGCGATTGCGGCCATTATGTCGTCGTTCTTCGGTCATTACTTCGGAGCCGCTGAGGGTGCAGCCGGCATCTTCCGCGGGTTCACTGGTGGGGACCAGTCCCGGCTTTCTCCGAGCGCGGTGCGCAAAGGGGTCGCGGTGTTCATCTTTCTCACCACCTGGCTCGCTGCGGTCCTCAATCCCAGCATCCTGGACCTCATCGAGACCATCGCCGGACCGGTGATCGCGTCGATCCTCTATCTGATGCCGATGTACGCCATCCACAAGGTCGATCGTCTCAAGCGCTACCGCGGCAAGGCGAGCAACGTCTTCGTGACCGCTGCAGGCATCGCGGCCGTCACGAGCATCCTGTTCAGCTTCGTCCAATAGGCCACGCGCTTGCGCCATCGCCATGACACTCCGCCTCAGCGATCCATCCGGTCTGAATCTCAGCGGTCCTGGGAGAGGATGACGGCGGCGTACGGGCCGAGGGTGAGCGAGGCATGGTGCGGGAGGCCGTCGTGCCAGCCGGGGTGGGTGTCGATGTCGGTGACCGGCACCGCGTCGAAGTCGGGGCCGTAGTCCGGGGCGTCGGTGTTGCAGCGTACGCGCCAGCGACCGGGGCGAGGCACGCCGACGCGATAGCCGGTCACTGGGTGGGTGGACAGGTTGAGCGCAACGATGGTGTCGTCGCCGGGCCCGCCGTGGCGCCAGCGGTGGTGGATGAGGATCTTGCGGGTGTGATCGACGCGCAGCAGGCGCGTGTGGACTCCGGTCAGGCCCAGGGTGACGCCACTGTGGTTGCGGCGCAGGCGGATCAGGTCGCGGGCCAGGTGCAGGAAACCGCTGTGCCAGTGCGCGCGGCCCCACTCGACCGGGGTGCGGTCGTCGAACCAGCCGTCCTCGAGCACCTCCTGGCCCTGGAAGAGCATGGGCAGTCCGGGGGAGGTGAGGGTGATCGCCAGGGCGAGCGCGGCGCGCTTGCGGGCATGCCAGGAGTCGGCGGCGCCGGGGGAGATGGTCTCGGGGACGCGGGCCTTGCCGTTGGCAACCTCGTCGTGGGATTCGGTGAAGATCACCCGGCGATGGGTCTTGCCGAGGTCGTGGCCGGTGACGGCGGCGGCGACGGCGCCGAGGTCCCGGTCCTCGTCATGGAAGGTCTCGAGCGCCGCGCGGACCGGGTGGACGAAGCCGGCGTCCCATTGGGAGTGGAAGCCGAGACCGCCCTCGGCTGCGGAGCGCGTCACCAGGGGGTCGCCCTGCATGTCCTCGGCGATGAGCAGCTTCCACGGCTGGCGCAAGCGGAGATCTGCGGTCATGGCGGCGAGGTAGCGGTGTCCCGCCGCGAGCCGGTCCTCTGCGGCGTACACATTCCCGGACCGGGAGCGGATGTAGTTGGTGCAGTCGAACCGGAGTCCGTCGACGCGGAAGTCCTCCAGCCACATGACCACGGAGTCGCGCAGGAAATTGCGGACGGCCTTGCGGTCGTAGTTGGGACGAGTGGCGCCCCAGGGGGTGTTAGCCCGGCGGTCGTTGTAGAAGTAGGCCCCGCCCCACCGCCGGGAGCGGGAGCTGGAGCCATCGAAGCGCCACAGGTCGAGATTGTCGGGGCCGAGGTGGTTGTGCACGACGTCGAGGAACACCGCGATTCCACGGGCGTGGGCGGCGCGCACAAAGCGGGCGAAGGCGTGCGGGCCGCCGTAGCTGGGTTCTATCGCGAACAGGTGGCACGGGTTGTAGCCCCAGCTGACCTCGGTCCCGAACGCGAACGGCGGCATCACCTCCACGGCGTTGATGCCGAGCCACGCGAGATGGTCCAGCCGGTCGATGGCGCGATCGAATGTGCCCGGGCCGCCGGCATCGCCGGCGAAGGTCGGGATGTGGAGCTCATAGAGCACCAGGTCGTCCCAGCCCGGCGACTCGAATGGGTCGTCGCCCCAGTCGAGACGGTGCGGGTCGAAGACGACCCCGTTGCCCCCGGTGCGGGTCACCTGCCGCGCGAACGGATCGGTCTTCCACAGATAGGGCCCGCCCCGGCGGAGGAGGAAGCGGTATTCGCTGCCCTCGCCCGCGCCCGGGACGAAGCCCGACCACGTGCCCGACCGCGCGCTGTCCGGGGCGAGCATGGTCTTCTGCTTGGTGTTCCAGCCGCAGAAGTCCCCGATCACGGCCACATGCCGGGCGTTCGGCGCCCAGACCCGGAACGTCACGCCGCCGTCGTGCGGGATCGCGCCCATGCCTGGGTGGCGGGAGGGGGTCGGTTTCGCGGCTGGCACGGACGTCACTGTACGCACAGCGGCTGGGCCGGGCGCTGATCGCTCGGGTCACCGCTCCCGGACTGCCGGCCCCTACTGGATTCTGGAGAGACGATTTCATGGTTGCCTCTTTTGGTTCAGCCACCTCTGCTGGTGGCAGTCGGCAGACTGAGAGCGGGCACTGACCACTCGGCGGCGCATCGCCATCGACCTCGCGGTGGTAGTGCTGGCGTTCGTGCTCGCGCCGCTGCTGCAGGTCCAGGTGGCACCGGGACTGTACGCCGTCGGCGTTGCTCGTCGAGGCGATCGTGGCGGCGAGCCTCGTCGGGGTGCTGATCGGCACGCGCACCTTCGGGGTGCTGCCCGCGCGGGGTGGAGGGCGTCCGACCTCACTGCCTTTCGCTTCCTCGCAATGCTGGCCGCGGACTGGACTGACCAGTGGTGAGACTGGCGTCCGTGCCCGTCAGAGCCCGAATGCTCGGGCGAGGAGTTCGTGGGAGTGGCGCCGGTCGGCGGGATCTGCGATGAGGTCCTGGATCATGAGTTCGTCCGCGCCACTCTCCTCGATCATCTGTTCCAGCGTGGCGCGCACGTCCTCGGGTCCGCCCGCGACGAAGCGGGGCCATTGCCCGTCCACGATCGAGGTGGGTTCGCTCCGTTCGGCGTCGGTCATCTCGGCGGCGGCCTCGTCCGGGGCGGGCACCATGACCGATCCCGCTTCTCTGCCGGCCCGGGCGAGCCGTGCGTAGAAGCCCTTGGGAGAGTTCGCGAGCCGTAGCCCGTCCTCCCTCGTGTCACCGACAGCGACGTTGACGGCAAGAATGGCGCGCGGTGTCTCCAGGCCGAATCCCCGCGGCTGGAACTGCTCCCGATAGTGGCGCAGGGCGTACGCCGCAGCAGCCGGGTTGATGAAGCCGGCGAACGTGTAGCCGATCCCCAGCCCGGCGGCCAGCTTCGAGCCGTTGGCGCTGGAACCCAGCAACCAGGTCTGCGGCACCGCGGGCACGGTCGTCATCAGCGGATTCCCGGCGAACGGGTGCCCGGCGGGGAAAGCCTCATAGAGCCAGGCCAGCACTTCGGAGACCTGCTGCTGGTGATCAGCCTGGTGGGGGTGCTCGCGGTTCTGCTGGAGGGCGAGATCCAGGACCGGGCCGGCAGTGGCCCGGCCAATGCCGAGATCGATGCGGCCGGGTGCCATTGCCTCGAGCTGCTTGAACATCTCTGCCACCTTGAACGGGCTGTAGTGGTTCATCAGCACCGCGCCCGACCCCAACCGGATCTCCGAGGTCACCATGGCGGCAGCGGCGATCAGCAGTTCGGGATGGTGGGAGGCGCCCGAACGCGACAGGTGGTGTTCAGCGAACCAGACCCGGTGGAAACCCAGTCGTTCCGCGTGCCGCACGCCCTCGAGGGAGTCGGCGAGGGCATCGATTTCGGTAGTGCCGGGGGCGACCGTTCCCAGGTCGACGATCGACAGTTTCATGGGGGACCCTCTCCTCGACATCAGTGGGTCGCGAGACTACCGAGTTCGTTCAACAGCCCGCGGATCACGATGAATCGCTCGATCGGCGTCATCCGCTGGGATTGGTTTGCCCCTCGAGGTGTGCAAGCTCCTCGGCCGGCGGCTCGTTCGTGCGGTCGAGGGCGCTGACATCGAGCAGGTGAGCGCCGCCGAGCGGATCGGACTTCCAGTCCACCAGCTGCCACCCCGCCCCGCGGGAATCCAGCGTCAGGCAGGCCGTGTTGTTGAACTCGGCCCGAGTGTCGATGCCGTCGGCAACCCTCGCGCGCAGGGCCGTCCAGGCGCGGATTGCGGCGCCATGGCTGACCAGTGCCGCGACCTCGTGCCCATCCGCGAGGATCTGCTGGATCGCAGCGTCATACCGGGCCAGGAACTCGTGCCCGTTCTCCGCACCCGGCATGCGGGCGTCGAGGTCGCCGGTGGCCCACGCGATGACGGTCTTCAGATAGATCTCGACCGAGTCGTGGTCCGTCCGGTCCTCGACGTCACCGGCCTGCACCTCGCGCAGCCCGCCGATGACGGTGGCCCGGTGCCCCAGGATCTGCGCCATGTGGGCTGCGGTCTGCTGCGCTCGGAGTGCGTCGGAGCAATAGAGCGCCTCGATGCCCTCGTCCTTGAGCGCCACGCCTGCTGCCTGTGCCTGGCGTTCGCCCAGCTCGGTCAGCGGTTGGCCCGGCGGCGCCGTGTCCAGGGCACCCGCCACGTTCGCGGACGTCTCGCCATGGCGGATCAGCAGCAGTCGCATGCGGGCAGCGTAGTGCCGACCGACCCAGAGACCCCGGGTCCGTGTTGAGCTGGACGGAACAGCAGACGTCACCGGAACGACGTGTGCACGCCCCCCGCCTAGGGTGACGAGCGTGACGATCCTCGTGACCGGAGGCACCGGTACCGTCGGCAGCGTAGTGGCGCGAGAACTCCTGACCGCGGGCGCGGACGTCCGTCTGGCCTCCCGTGCGCGCGGCGCCGATGACCGGCACGTGGTGTTCGACTTCACCGACTCTTCGACCTGGGCGGACGCGTTCGCCGGAGTCCGTGCGTTGTTTCTCGTACGCCCGCCAGCGCTCGGCAATGTCCGCCGAGATGTGCTCCCGGCGTTGGGCGCGGCCAGGAGCTCGGGGGTGGAACGTATCGTTTTTCTCTCCTTGCAGGGCGCGGACAGGAACCGCGTGGTGCCGCACGCCATCGTCGAGCGTTGGCTGCGGGAGTCGGGGATAGCCTGGACTTTCCTCCGCGCTGCCTTCTTCCATCAGAACCTGATCACCACCCACGGCAGCGACATTCGTGACCGCGACGAGATCGTCGTTCCAGCCGGGGACGGTCGGACCGCGTTCGTCGACGCCGAGGACGTCGGGGCGATGGGGGCCGCCGCGCTGCTCGACCCCGCGGCTCATGCGGGCCGTGCCTGGACGGTCACGGGCCCTCGGGCGCTGACCTATCACCAGGTCGCCGAGATCCTGACCGCCGAGCTCGGTCGGGTGATCCGCTATCGACGGCCGTCAGCCGCGCGGTATGTCCGACATGCCCGCCACCACCTGGGAATGCCCTGGCCGATGGTGGCGGTGACCACCGCGATCTATTCGACCGCTCGGTTCGGACTGGCCGCGGGCCTCAGCGACGACGTGCACCAGGTGCTCGGTCGGCCACCCATCGACTTCGCCGAGTTTGCCCGCCGCGAGCGGGCGGCGTGGACGTGAGGCCTTGGACGACGACAGGGACTGACCCGTGAATGGTGACCGGTGGTGATTCGCCCATCACCGGTCTGTGCGCTGGCCGCTGACCGATTCGCTGCCCGTCAGTGTGAGCTGCTGCCCGACGGCTTCGGCCAGGCGAAAGAGGGTGGTCGCCGTCGGGTTGCCGAGGCCGCGCTCGATCCGACTGATCTCGGCTTGCTGGATTCCTGTTATCTCCGACAGCGCAGTCTGGGTCAGCGCACGAGCCCTACGCGCCGCCGAGATTGCAGCTCCCAGTTCCGTGTGGTTGTTGACTTCGGCGGCGAACTGAGCTGACGCCGCCTCATAGACCCGGCGGGTGTCATCGTTCCAGGCCGCCTTTGTCTGCTTGGCAAGGTCATCAAAGCTCTTCGTCACGTTCGTACTCCTCTCACGACCAGAATATGTGCCTTATCACATTGGCCTCAAGCGCGGTATTTTCACACGCCGGTTCGGGCGAAGTGACAGTGGTCACACCCTGTCGCGGCTCACCGCACGCACAGCCGCTGGAGCGACGCCACCGCACCGCCACCACCGATGTCCGGGGTGATCTCCAGGCTCAGCACCGTCACCTCGGCGAGCTCGACCCGGTGCTCCTCGACCTGCTCCGGCGAGCCTCCCGGGCTGAAGTTCCACTGCTGGCGCACGATGTCGCGGAACTCCCGCCCGTCGCCCGACCAGCGCAACACATACTCCTGCGTACGCCCGACCTCGCTCTCGCGGAACTCGATGCGGATCAGGCGCAGGTCCTGCGGGGTGTCGAACAGGATCCGGATGGTCTGCGGCCCTGGCTCAGCGGCGCGCCACCCCGCACCGCCCGAGCCGAGCAGCGCAGCCTCGACAGGGTGGGCGGGGTCCTCGGAGGAGTACTCCACCTGCGCGTTCCGGTCGAGGTCGAGCCACCTGCCTTGATCGAGCGGCTCGCTCGGGGTCGGGGAGATCTGTCGTTTGCGCATGAGCGCCTCCTCGGATGCGGCCGCTGCCGCTGATGTCAGCAGCCTATGTCAGGGCACGCCCTGTGCTCAGACTTTCGCGTCCGCCATCGAGCAACGCCAGCCGTCCGGCATCTCGGTGGCCAGCGCGTTGAGCGTCGCCTGGGCAAGTTCCTCCCCGAGCACGTCGTCAGCCACCGGATAGAGGACGTTGTCCTCGGTCAGGTTGTGGGCGTCGAGCTCCTGGCGGAGAGCGGTGAAGATGGCCAGCGCCAACTCCGGATCGGGGTCGTCGGCGTCGAGAAGAGCTTCGAGTTCCTCCACGTGATTCCAGATCACGCCGTGCTGGCGGAGCATGACCACGACAGGCCCGGGGTTGCTGTGGGCGAGCGGCGGGAAGACGAACTCTTCCTCGACCCAGAAGTGGTGGCGAAGCCGCCGGATGGCGTCTTCTAGGGGGAACCGCGCAATCCTGCCCTGGCGGGCCGCATCAGCGAAAGCATTGAACTTGTCATCGATGAAGTAGTGATCGTGCGCCATGCGCTTGCCGGCGGTAGTCATCGGAGTCCCCTTGTTTCGAATCTTAATAGTCTATCGATTCGAAAACTCTGGCGGGTGGTTTTCGACAAACCCGGGGCCAACAGCGGGATCGCGTCGGTTCGAGCACGGTAGTGGCGGAGCGTATGCAGCTGATCCGCGGCGCGTATCAGATGCATACGGTGACCGCGCCAGCTAGTCCAGGTCGCTCGGCAGCTTCTCGCGGACCTGCTTGCGCAGCACCTTCCCCAGCATCGAGCGCGGCAGCTCGCCGTCGGACTTCAGCACCCGCTTCGGCACCTTATAGGCGCTGAGCTCACCCCGGCAGTGGGTCCGGACCTCCTCCTCGTCGAAGGCCTCGGCCTCGACGACGGCGACGATCACCTCGGCCCCGTCGGGGCGCCGGTGGCCGACGACGGCGACATCATCAATGCCCGGCACCCGCCGGATGACGCCCTCGACCTCGGACGGTGACACGTTGAACCCGCCGGTGATGATGATCTCCTTGGCCCGATCGACGATCGTCGCGTACCCCTCCGGGTCCACCGTCACGATGTCGCCGGTGCGCAGCCAGCCGCCCGGCAGCAGGGTTGCCTCGGTCTCCTCAGGGTTGTTCCAGTAGCCCTGGAACACCTGCGGGCCCCTGATCTGCAGCTCGCCCGGTTCGCCCTGGGCGACCTCGCGGGTCGGGTCCTCGGGGTCGGTGACTTTCATGTGGGTGGAGGGGAAGGGTACGCCGATGGTGCCGGTCTTCCGGGTCGCCCAGAACGGGTTGCCGAGGGCGACCGGCGAGGACTCCGTCATCCCATAACCCTCCACGAGCAGCCCGCCGGACACCGATTCCCACAGTTCGACGATGTCGTCGGTCAGCGCCATCGCGCCCGAAATGCAATATTTCGCCGACGTCAACGACACGCCCCGCTCGATCGCCGCTTCGGCGGTCTTGCGATAGATCGGCGGCACCGCGCAATAGATCGTCGGCGGCGTTTTTTTCGCCGCCCTCAGCACCATGTCCACGTCGATCTTCGGGAACAGCACGATATTGGCCTGTCGCTGCACGCCATAGGTCAGATAGAGCGTCATCCCGGACGCATGGAACATCGGCGGGTCCGCGGA
>JAUNRO010000111.1:0-7820 GCA_030544185.1 Propionibacteriaceae bacterium
TGCGGATGGCCGGGATTCTCGGCGGCGACCTCGTGGGCATGTCGACGACCCTGGAGACGATCGCGGCGCGCGCGGTCGGGCTCGAGGTGCTCGGGCTCTCACTGGTGACCAATCCGGCCGCCGGCACCAGCGACCACCAGCTCGATCACGCCGAGGTGCTCGAGGCCGGCCGGGCTGCCGCGCCCCGGCTTGCGACGCTGCTGCGCGGTCTGGTGGAGGTGCTGTGATGAGTGTGTCGCCCGAGACCCTGAAGGCCGCGAAGAAGTGGCGGTCGCAGGATCCTGATCCCGACACCAAGGCCGAGCTGGCGGCGCTGATCGAGCGGGCCGAGACCGGCGACGCGGCCGCCGGGGCGGAGCTCACCGATGCGTTCGCAGGGTTGCTGGAGTTCGGCACCGCGGGGTTGCGCGGGCGGCTCGGGCCGGGCCCGAACCGGATGAACCGCCTCACCGTGGCGTACGCCGCCGCGGGCATCGGCGCCTATCTCAAGCAGCTCGCGGCGTTCGGCAACGTGCTGATCGGCTATGACGCCCGGCACAAGTCCGCCGACTTCGCCCGGGAGAGCGCGGAGGTCCTCGGCGGGCTCGGCTTCCACCAGATGCTGACGACCGGGCCGGTGCCGACGCCGCTGGTGGCGTTCGGGATCAAGCACCTCAACTGCCAGGCCGGGATCGCGGTCACGGCCTCGCACAACCCGCGGGCGGACAGTGGCTACAAGGTCTATCTGGGCGACGGGATCCAGATCGTCGCGCCGGCCGATGAGCGGATCGCCCATGGCATCGAGCGGACGTCGAAGAAGCCGCTGTTCATGCTGCATCGCTCCACCGATCACCACCTGATCGGCGACGACCTCGTCGAGGCTTATCTCGACCGGATCGCCCGCCGGGTCGGCGGCGCGGGGCCGCGGGAGCTGACCTGGGTGCACACGGCGCTGCACGGGGTGGGTGCGGAGACGGTGCGCCGGGTCGCCGACCGGCTGGGTTTCGCGCCGCCGATCGAGGTCGCCGAACAGGCCGAACCCGATCCGGATTTCCCGACGCTGGCGTTCCCCAACCCGGAGGAGCCGGGGGCGCTCGATCTGGCGTACGCCCTGGCGAACGAGCGGGGCGCCGACCTGATCGTCGCGAACGATCCCGACGCGGACCGGTGCGCGGTGGCGGTGCCGGACCCGGCCGGGGGCGGCTGGCGGATGCTGCACGGCAACGAACTCGGCGTCCTGCTCGGCGACTATCTCGCCCGCCGCGGCGTCGAGGGCGTCTATGCGACCACGATCGTGTCCGGGTCGATGCTGGCGAAGATCGCGACCGCCCACGGCCAGGAATCGGCGCTCACGCTCACGGGGTTCAAGTGGATCGCGCGCGTGCCGGGCCTGGCGTTCGGTTATGAGGAGGCCCTCGGCTATTGCACCGACCCCGAGGCCGTCGCGGACAAGGACGGGATCTCGGCCCTGGCGCTCGTGCTCGCGCTCGCGGCGGAGGAGAGGGCGTCGGGACGGACGCTCACCGACCGGCTCGACCAGCTGGCCCTGGAGCACGGGGTGCACCTGAGCGATCAGCTGTCGGTCCGCGTCGAGGACCTGTCGCTGATCACGGCGGCGATGGCGCGGCTGCGGGCACAGCCACCGACGGAGTTGTGCGGGGAGCCCGTCGTGGTCGTCGACTTCGCCGGTGGAGCCGAGGGATTGCCCGCGACCGATGCGATCCAGCTGCGCGGCGAGACCGTCACCGCCACCGTCCGGCCTTCGGGCACCGAGCCGAAGCTCAAGTGCTATTTCGAGACCCGCGTCTCCCCCGCCGTCACCGCCCGGGATCTCGCGGGGTCGAAGGCCGAGGCGGCCGGGCTGATGGATCGGCTGAAGGAGGACGTGCAGGCCGCGCTGGGGCTGTGACCAACTCCCACGCGGCTTCCTGCGGCGTCTGACGATCAGGTGATCGGCGCCCACTCCGGGCCGGTCTCGCCGAGCTTCTCATCGAGCTTGGCGAACAACGGCGAAGGCTTCGCCAGCGGCTGGCCGGCCCGGATGGGGCGTGACTCCCAGACCGCCTGCTGGTCGGCGTACTCCCCCGTGATCACCGGATAGTCCGCGTTGCCCTCCTCCGAGACCTCGCGGATCTCTGGCTGGGCGGCCCAGGTGCCCTCGCCGCCGAGCGCCTCGAACACCTTCTGCGAGGCGTGCGGCAGGAACGGCGTCATCATCGTGTTGACGTCCGAGACCACCTGCAGGGCCGTGTGCAGGACGGTGTCGCGACGCGCCGGGTCGTCCTTGAGCTTCCACGGCTCGGTCTCCGACAGATAGCGGTTGGCCGCGCCCGCGATCCGCATCGCCTCGCTGACGGCGTTCTTGAACTTGTTCCGGCGCAGTAGCTCGCCGACGGTCGAGAAGCCCGCCTGGGAGGTCTCCAGCAGCTGGGCGTCAATCGCTTCGACCTCCCCGCGCTCCGGGACGGCCCCGTTGTTCTTGTGCGCCATCGAGATCGACCGATTGACGAGGTTGCCCCACTCATTGGCGAGTTCGTTGTTGGTGCGCCGGACGAACTCCTCCCAGGTGAAGTCGGTGTCATTGTTCTCCGGGCCGGCGATCGCGATGAAATAGCGCAGCGCATCGGGGCCGAAGTCCTTGAGGAAGTCGGTGACATAGATGACCGTGCCGCGCGAGGTGGAGAACTTCGAGCCCGACATCGTCAGGTATTCCGAGGACACCACTTCCGTCGGCAGGTTGAGGTTCTCACCGAAACCGGGGATGCCGCCGCGGCTGCCCTCGCCGTTGACACCGAGCAGCATCGACGGCCAGATCACCGAGTGGAAGACGATGTTGTCCTTGCCCATGAAGTAGTAGCTCAGCGCGTCGGGGTTCGTCCACCAGTTGCGCCAGGCCTCGGAGTCGCCGGAACGCCGCGCCCATTCGACCGAGGCCGACAGATAACCGATCACCGCGTCGAACCACACATAGAGCCGCTTCATGGGCTCGTCGCGCCAGCCGTCGAGCGGGATGGGTACGCCCCAGTCGAGATCGCGGGTGATCGCGCGCGGGCGCAGGTCCTCGATGAGGTTCTGGGAGAACTTGAGGACGTTGGGCCGCCAGTCCGTGCGGGTGGCCAGCCACGACCCGAGCGCCTCGGACAGCGCGGGAAGGTCGAGGAAGAAGTGCTCGGTCTCGACGAACTCCGGGGTCTCGCCGTTGATCCGCGAGCGCGGGTTCTTCAGGTCGACCGGGTCGAGCTGATTCCCGCAGGAGTCGCACTGATCGCCGCGCGCACCGTCATAGCCGCAGAGCGGGCAGGTGCCCTCGATATAGCGATCCGGCAGCGTCCGGCCGGTCGACGGGCTGATCGCGCCCTTGGTCGGCTTGGCGATCGCATAGCCGTTGTCGAACAGGGCCTTGAAGACCTTCTGGGTGACCTGGTAGTGGTTCTGCGTCGTCGTGCGGGTGAACAGGTCATAGGACAGCCCGAGCCCCTGGAGGTCCTCGACGATCACCCGGTTGTATTTGTCCGCCAACTCCCGCGTCGTCATCCCCTCCTTCTCGGCCTGGACCGAGATCGGCGTGCCGTGCTCGTCGGTGCCGGAGACCATCAGCACGTCGTGACCCGACATCCGCATGAACCGCGCGAACACATCGGACGGCACGCCGAACCCGGAGACGTGACCGATATGGCGGGGGCCGTTGGCATAGGGCCAAGCGACAGAGGTCAGGACATGAGCACACATGGGCGCCACTCTAGTGGCGCGCTCCCAGGCGGTCATTCGCGTATTGCGGCCCCGCCACGCTCCAGGTCAACTCGGAACTTCGGCTCCACGCACTTCGCGGAGGGTTCCGTCCAGGCGGCGGGTCCACCCTTTGCGGTCGAGGTGCTCCAGCAGCGGGATCACGACCCGTCGCGTCGTGCCGAGAGCCTGGCGGGCCTGGCTGGTGGTGAAGGGTTGCGGCAGCTTCGCGAGTTCGCGCATGGCCAGCGCGGGCGCCTTCGGCAGGACCACGATGTGGTCGCCGAGATCGAGGAGCCGGCCGAGGCGGACGGCGGCCGCAATTTCGGGTACGCCGAGGCTGAGCGCGTGGAGATCGTCCCGCTCGGGCGCGTGGAAGGGCTGGTCGGTGAGTCGCTGCTCGAGTGTCCGCAGGCCCTCCTCGGCCGGCCCCAGATCGGCGGATGCTCCGGCCGGCGCCACGTGGCCGTCGGCGACCGTGAGCCCGGCTGCCTCCGCCAGCGCCGGGAGCAGTGCCAGATCGGGCAGCCCGACCGATTCGACGGCGGCCGGCATGGGCATGCGGCGCTGCAGGGGGTGCCGGTCAGCGTGGGCAACGACGGTCGCGGCGAGGGCCTCCGTCCACTCCTGCCACTGCCCGACGGACACGAACCAGGGACCGACGCGGACGGTGCCGTGCGGCGCTGGATCGCCGTCGGGTTCCGCCCCCAAGCGCCGCAGCGTCGGCGCGTCGGCGTGCCCCCGCCGCTCCACCTCGCGGACCAGATCCACCCGCTCGGGTGCGTCCTGGAGCCACTGCGCGCGCGCCTTCGCGGCGCCGCGCCGGTCCAGCGGCGGCGGGTCGACATCGAGCACGACCGCGCCGGCGAGCACGAGGTGCCGCCCCGGATCTCGCAGCACGAGGCGGTCCCCCGCGTGCAGCGGCACGGGGCCGGACCAGGTCAGCCGGACATGGCGCGCGGACAGCGGGCGCACCCGCGCCTGCCTCGCCGCCGTCCCGACATGCACCATCAGCCGGTCGGGCAACTCCGTGCCGTCCGGCACGCGGACGTCGACGATCTCGGTCCGGTGCCAGTCCCCGGTGAGCACGACGTCCCCCCGGCCGACCGCATCCGCCGGCAGCCCACGCAGGTTGACCGCGACCCGGGCCACGGCCACGGCCTCGGTGACGTCGGCGCCCAGCGACTGGAGCCCGCGGACGCCCACCTCCCGGCCGCCGACCTGCACCTTCTGATCGGGTCGCAAGGAACCGGATTCCAGCGTGCCCGTCACCACGGTGCCCGCCCCGCGGATCGTGAACGCCCGATCGACCCACAGCCGCGCCCGGGCGTACCGATCGGGGATCGACAGCTCCGCACACAGCCGGTCGAGCGCCGAGCGCAGCTCGTCGAGACCCTGACCGGTCGCGCCCGACACGACGACCTCGGGACAGCCCTCGAGCGATGTCCCGCGCAGGTGGGCGCGCGACTGCTCGAGCGCCGCGGCGGGATCGGCGAGGTCGGATCGGGTGATCACGAGCAGGCCGTGGCGTACGCCCAGGGCGTCGATCGCCGCCAGATGCTCGGTCGACTGCGCACGCCACCCCTCGTCGGCCGCGACGACGAGCATCACCGCCGGCGCCGGGCCGAGGCCCGCGAGCATGTTCGCGATGAACCGCTGGTGACCGGGGACGTCCACGAACGCGACCGTCTCGCCGGACGGCAGCGTCGTGTGCGCGAAGCCGAGGTCGATCGTCAGCCCGCGCGCGTGTTCCTCGGCCCACCGGTCCGGGTCGGTGCCGGTGAGCGCGCGGACGAGCGTGGACTTGCCGTGGTCGACGTGCCCGGCTGTGGCGACGACCCTCATGCCGGCAGCTCCTGCAACGCCGCGACGATGGCGCGGACGAGGTCGCCGTCGCGCTCGGGCGGGACGCAGCGGGGATCCACCAGGCACATCGCCTTGTCGGTCCGCGCGAGCACCGCGGGGTCCCCGGTGCGCAGCTTCGGCGCGAGCGCTTCGGGCAGGGCGAGGGCCCAGCCGGGCAGGGGTACGCCGGGGGCTCCGCCGCCACCGACATGGCCGGTGTGCGGGACGACTGCGATCGGTCGTTGGACTGCCCCTGCAGGCGTGGTGTTGAGTGCGTATGAGTTTGACCCGCCTGGCGGGTCAAAGTCATACGGCGTCGCAACAACCCCTGACAGAGCAGCAACAACGCTGGCGGCGAGGCGCTCGCAGCGCTCGCGGAGCGTGTCCGGGTCCGTTTGCCGATGGGCGGTGACGGGCGGGGTCGGTCCCATGAGCGTGGCGTGCAGCGCGGCCAGGGTGAGCTTGTCGACCCGGACCGCGCGGGCGAGCGGATGCCGGCGCAGGCGCTGCACGAGGTCGGCCCGGCCGAGCGCCAGCCCGGCCTGCGGGCCACCGAGGAGCTTGTCGCCCGAGGCGATCACCAGGTCCGCGCCGGCGGCCAGGACGGACGCCGCGTCCGGCTCATCGGGGAGGGCGGGATCGTGCGCGAGCAGGCCCGAGCCGAGGTCGGCGACCACCGGAACTCCGAGGTCGGTGAGTGCCTCGATCGGCACGGCCGAGGTGAACCCGGACACCTGGAAGTTGCTGGGGTGCACCTTGAGGATGCAGCCGGTCTGCGGCCCGATGGCGTCGGCATAGTCGGCGAGGTGGGTGCGGTTGGTCGTGCCGACTTCGCGCAGTCGCGCGCCGGTGGCCTCGATCAGATCCGGCAGCCGGAACCCGTCGCCGATCTCGATCATCTCCCCGCGGGACACGATCACCTCGCGCCCGGCCGCGAGCGCCGTGGTCGCCAGCACCAGCGCGGCGGCCCCGTTGTTCACCACCAGCGCGTCCTCGGCCGCCGGGCAGGCCGTCCTGAGCGCGGCCAGGGTGGCCGCGCCCCGCTTGGCGCGCTTGCCGGTGGTGAGGTCGAGCTCCACGTCCGCATAGCCCGCTGCCGCCACCAGTGCCGTCACCGCGTGGTCGGACAGCGGTGCCCGGCCGAGATTGGTGTGCACGACGATCCCGGTGGCGTTGAGGACCGGGCCGAGCGCGGGAGGTCCGGCGACGAGCGACTCGGCGTACGCCCCGACCTCGGTGGGGGGCAACTCCCCCGCGCGCGCCGCGGCCTGAGCCGAGCGGACGGCCGCGCGTACGGCCTCCGGACCGAGCCGGTCAGCCGCCGCAACGAGAGCGGGCCGGGCGAGGAGGGTGTCGGTGCGCGGGATCTGCCGCCGCGGATCGCTGGTCACCGAATTCCTCCCCCAAGAATGTGGCGGAGGCGGACGGGAATCGAACCCGCCAGACCGAGCTACTCGGCCTCACCAGTTTTGAAGACTGGGGGGCCCACCAGGAACCCATACGCCTCCCCTGAGCGGTCACCATACCGAGGTCGAGCACGAGCATTCCCAGGACATGCCAGGAGTCGGCGGCCGCGGACCGCTTGACCCGGCCGATATCGTGATATCAACCAGAAGGAGGGCGCGATGCCTGACGTGCTGATTCGTGGATTGACCGAGGAGACCGTCGAGCGACTGGATTCCGAGGCCGCCGCGCTCGGGTTGTCCCGAAACGAATACCTCCGACGAAAGCTGGAATCTGACACGGCCCCAACCGCCAAGGCGACGATCACGCCGGCGGACTGGAGCCGGGCGGCCGAGGCGTTCGCAGATCTCGCCGATCCGTCAGTGATGGACGCGGCATGGCGCTGACGACTTGGCTCATCGACAAATCTGCGTTCAGCCGCATGCAGTTGGGCCAGGTCGCCGACATGGCGCAATGGAATGCGCGCATCGAGCGGGGCTTGGTGCGGCTGTCCACCATCACTCGCCTTGAATTGGGCTTCTCGGCGAGGTCCGGAGCGGGTGGGCGGGGAGCATTTGCGACCCCGCCGCTCGCGCTCATGCCGATCGAGCGCCTGACGCCCGCGATGGAAGATCGCGCGTGGGAGGTGCAGATGTTGTTGGCGGACCGCGGCCAGCACCGAGCACCGTCCATCCCGGATCTCCTGATCGCTGCGACTGCGGAGATGGCAGGCCTGACCGTCCTGGCCGTCGACAAGGACTTCGAGTTGATCGCCGCGATCACCGGTCAGCCCGTCGAGGCGCCCTCGCTGCAAACTCACGGGTAGC
>JAUNRO010000111.1:7920-9027 GCA_030544185.1 Propionibacteriaceae bacterium
GAAACGGAAAGTGAGCGCTAGCCTTTCCGTATCGGAAAGCGTCGCCCTGGCCCTGCTTCCGTCACTCGGTGTGGTTCATTACCCCGTGTGGGTTGCGATTCTTCTGGCCGTGGCGACGGTGGTGGCGACGATCGTTCTGGGCCGCCGCCTTGATGCGGCCATCCGGACGGACATCCGGGCTGGGGATGCGCCGCTGCCGAAGGGTGCGTGAGGAGAGTGCGCCGTGCGACCCCGCGGTTCGACGAGATTGTCCACGCGCCGCACCGCCTGCGGATCTGCGCGCTCCTGGCGCCGCTGGATTCGATGGAGTTCGGTGTGGTGCGCGACGAGCTCGGCGTGGCCGACTCGGTGCTGTCGAAGCAGCTCAAGGTGCTCGTGGACGCCGGCTATGCGACGACATCCAAGGCCCAGGGCGAGACGGGCCGGGCGCGGACCTGGCTCTCGCTGACCCAGGACGGCCGCCGCGCGTTCGCGGGCCATCTCGAGGCGCTGCGCAAACTCGCCGCCATGGCGGAGGCCTCTGCTCCGCAGGCCGGGAACCGCCCGGGCGCGCCCAGCACCTAGGCTGCGGGCCATGGAGACGACTGTGACCCTGGAGAAGCGCCTGACTCAGTACGCCCACGGCGGCGGATGTGCCTGCAAGATCCCGCCGGGTGAGCTGGAGCAGATGGTGTCCGGTCTCGTGGGCGTACCCTCCGAGGACCTCGTCGTCGGCCTCGACGACGGCGACGACGCGGCCGCCGTGGTGTTCGGCCCCGACGGCGAGGTGGCGATCTCCACCACCGACTTCTTCACCCCCGTCGTGGACGATCCGTTCGATTGGGGCCGGATCGCGGCGGCGAACGCGTTGAGCGATGTGTACGCCATGGGGGGCGTCCCGATCCTCGGCATCAACATCCTGGGCTGGCCGCGCGGCGTCCTGCCGATCGAAATGGCGCGCGAGGTCCTGCGGGGCGGGCTCGAGGTGTGCCGCCAGGCCGGGATCCCGCTGGCCGGCGGGCACTCGATCGACAACCCGGAGCCGATCTACGGGGTCGCCGTGACCGGTCGCGGGCACCGGGACAAGCTGCTGCGCAACGACGCCGCCGAGGCCGGGCTGCCGCTGAC
>JAUNRO010000112.1:0-5590 GCA_030544185.1 Propionibacteriaceae bacterium
AAGCAGGCCAACAAGCCCTACGGGCCGGGGAACACCAACATCCACAACCCCGAGGATCTGCGCTGAGCGAAGAACACGAGGGGGCGCGGCCGCTTGATGCGGGTGCGCCCCCCGTTCTCTGTGTTCACGCAGCCGGCAGTGAGCGGCCACTGAGGCGATAGACCGTGCCGTTGAGCGCTGCCCGGCTCTCGACCAGACAGCGATACTGCGGGGTGGCCTCCTGGGTCTGCACCCAGCGAGTCAGCAGCGGACGGTTCACCTGGTCAACCGGGCCCGCCACGAACGCCCGAGCCGCCGCCTTGCACGTTGCCTCGATCGCCGCGGAATCCGCCACAGGCCGCCACGCGGTGACCGGCTCGAACCGATGAGGCTGATTGCACGGCACCGCGGTGCTCGGGTTGGCCTCTGCCCAGCAGGTGAGCACCGACGACGCCAGGGTGCCCTCGCTGATGCTCGTGAGATCACCGATGGTCGCGCCGGCGGCCTTCGCGTTGTCCCGGAGCGTGACCGCGCAAAGACCGTTGATCTCCTTCGCCTCGACCTGCAGCTCCAGCGCGGCCGGATCCGCGCCCAAGGACCGGGTTGCCGACGGCTGATCGCAGGGAGCCGCCACGACGATGAGCCAGGCGTCGGCGCCACCGCACTCGATGGCCTTGCCGTCCTCGTCCACGCACTCCCCCGCCATCGGCTGTGCGCTCCTCGGCTCGACGACCGGTGCCTCGCCGGCCGCCGGCTCGCCCGATTCGGTCCCGAGCGCGGAGGCCGCGCTCGGGATCTGCACGGGCGTGGTGGACACAGCCTTCGGGAACTGCCAGGCGAGAAGCGCGATCAGGCCGGCGAGGATGGTGGCGACCGCGCCGACGGCTCCCCAGGGAACACTCCTGCGCGAACGCGGGGGATCCGGCCGGGGCGGCTGTGATGGCGGCTGCGGCCACGGTGGCCGCCCACCGGGTCCCGGGTCGAACGGGGCGCTCACGGCTACTGCTCAACCACCACGCTGGTGACCAGCGCGTTGGCCTCGCCGTTGCATTGCCTCCTCGTTCCCGGAGCCGTCTTCGCTCCGATCCGGAGAACGGTGACCCCCGACAGCTCCGCGCTCAGCTCCGGCTTGTCGGTGAAGTTGGCGTTCTGCACAGCCACCTGACGGCCATCGGCGGTCAGGGAGAACTCGATCTCCACATCGGGGCTGTCCGAGCGCATGTCCTGGGCCACCTGCACCACGATGCGTCCCTGCACCTGGGCGAAGCGATATTCCAGCATCCTGGGCTGCGATGTATAGCAGTCGACCGTGGTCGCCATCGCGCGGATTGCGTCTGTCTCGTTGGCGGGGGTGAAGCTCCCCTCGCTCCATCGCCCCCTGTCGAAGGCATCGGCCAGCACGAGTTCCTGCTTCCCGGATCCCGGGCTCGCCATCACGATCGGCGGGCCATCCGGTGTCGCTCCGCCGTTCGTCGCGCTCGCGCTCGGCGTCGCCGAGGGTGCCGGAGTCGGAGTCGGAGTCGGCGGCGCCGTGGTCGGTGCATTCGTCGTCGCGGCCGGCGGCACCGCGCTCTGGTTCACCGGCGCGGGCGGGCTGCCGCAGCTCGCCACCAGCAGGATCGCTCCCAGCCCCATCGCTGCCCAGGCCCTGCGTGAACTCCTCATCATGTCTCCCCCTCAGACCATCCGTTGGGCGGAGCTTATAGCAGCGATATTGCCTAAAGCGGCGATCCCGAAGTCACTCCCATTCGATGGTGCCGGGCGGCTTGGAGGTCACATCCAGCACGACGCGGTTGATGTCGCGGACCTCGTTGGTGATCCGGGTGGAGATGCACTCGAGCAGTTCATAGGGCAGGCGGCTCCAGTCCGCGGTCATGGCGTCCTCGCTGGAGACCGGGCGCAGCACGACCGGGTGGCCGTAGGTGCGCCCGTCACCCTGCACACCGACCGAGCGGACATCGGCCAGCAGCACGACGGGGAACTGCCAGACGTCCCGGTCGAAACCGGCCTTGGTCAGCTCCTCGCGGGCGATCGCATCGGCCTCGCGCAGCAGGTCCAACCGCTCCCTGGTCACCTCGCCGATGATCCGGATCGCCAGGCCGGGGCCCGGGAAGGGCTGGCGCCAGACCATCGCCGGCGGGAGGCCCAGCTCCTCGCCCACCGCGCGCACCTCATCCTTGAACAGCGTCCGCAACGGTTCGATCAGCGTGAACTGCAGGTCATCGGGCAGGCCGCCGACGTTGTGGTGGGACTTGATGTTGGCCGCGCCCTCACCGCCGCCGGACTCGACGACGTCAGGATAGAGCGTGCCCTGGACGAGGAAGTCCACTCCCTCGTGCTCGGCCACCTCCCGCGCGGCGGCCTCGAAGGTCCGGATGAACTCCCGGCCGATGATCTTGCGCTTGGTCTCCGGATCGGTCACCCCGGCCAGCTCGCCGAGGAACTGATCGGCGGCATCGGCGACCACCAACCGCACACCGGTCGCGGCGACGAAATCCTGCTCGACCTGCTCGGCCTCGCCCTTGCGCAGGAGCCCGTGATCGACGAACACGCAGGTGAGCTGGTCCCCGATCGCCTTGTGCACCAGCGCCGCGGCGACGGCCGAGTCGACACCGCCGGACAGCCCGCACAGCACGTGTTTGTCGCCGACCTGCTCGCGGATGGCGGCGACCGAATCCTCGACGATGCTCGCGGGGGTCCAGTCCGCCTCGAGCCCGGCCACTTTGAACAGGAACGCCTCCAGGACCTGCTGCCCGTGCTGGGTGTGCACGACCTCCGGGTGCCACTGCACACCGGCCAGCCGCCGCTCGGTGTCCTCGAACGCCGCCACGGGCGCACCGCCGCTGCGAGCCAGCACGGTGAACCCCTCGGGCGCCTTCGCGACGGCGTCACCGTGGCTCATCCAGACGTTGAGCTCGCCCGGAATGCCCGCCAGGAGCGTGCCCTGCTCGGCGACCACCGCCGGCGTACGCCCGAATTCCGACACTCCCGTCTTCGCAGCCTCCCCGCCCAGGGCGACCGCCATGGCCTGGAAGCCATAACAGATGCCGAACACCGGGACCCCGGCAGTGAAGAGCTCGGGGTCGATCTGGGGCGCTCCGGGCGCATAGACCGAGGACGGCCCGCCCGACAGGATCACGGCAGCGGGCCGGCGGGCAAGGATCTCCGCCGCCGACGCGGTGGACGGCATGATCTCCGAATAGACCCGCGCCTCGCGGACACGACGGGCGATCAACTGGGCGTACTGAGCTCCGAAGTCGATGACGACCACACGACCGTGATCCGCCACCACTTCTGCGGCGAGGTGGGACATGGGCCGCAGTCTAGGGCGCTCAGCCGGCTCGGCGGTCACCCGTGCGCAGGTCGATCACGAAGGCCGCGTCGCCGTGCCGGATGGTCCACACCTGCTCCCCCGCCGCGACCCTCGCCCACGGGCTGTCGAGGCGCTCGGTGAAGCGTTGGTCGACCGGCGCATCATCTTTGGTCAGCGGCCCGTCGGTGGCATAGGTGAGCGTGCCCTCGCTGGGAGATTGATAGCGGACGACGAATCCGCGGGGTACGCCGAGGAGGGTGCCCAGGTCGACCGCGCCGACCTCGGCCTCGCCGATCGCTTCGACGAAGGCATCGAAGTCGCCCCAACGCTCCCTCGTGCCGACCTCGGTGATCCAGACGTTGTTGGCTCCGCCGGGCGCGAGCAGGTCATAGGGCTCCTCCAGCCCCGCGGGGTTCTGTCCGACCGGCGCCCACTGGGTCGGCCGGTGGGACCACAGGGCCACATAACCGTCGCCCTTGCGCGCGAGCGTCCACGCACCGACCTCGCGTACCTCATCGAAATGCTGCTGCGGGAAGAACGCGTGGGTGAACGGCTGATAGTTCGCGTCGGGATCCTGGTTGCCGGCGGCCGGAAACCGCGGGGCATAGATGTTGATCGCGACACCGCCGACCTGCCCGGTGCGGGGCATGGTGGCCGAACCGTTCCAATAGAGGTCGTCGTCGGCCCAGCGGCCCCGGTCGGCGTTGCCGGGATGGGTGGTGAAGACGACCGCATCGGCGCCGAGCGTGGCCTGCCAGGCGTGGTATTGCCGGCCGAGACAGCCCGCGCGGTAGTCCTGCACACTCGACAGCGCGACCCCGTGCGCGCGATAGGTCACCGTGTGCGCCTCGGTGAGCAGGCCGGCGTTGATCTGACAGCCCAGCGCATAGGAGACGTGCTGGGCACCCTCGACCGTGGAGGTGCCCGGCTGGCGCAGCAGCGGCGCCACGGGGGCGAACAGATCGCCGCGCCAGAGCTCGTGCTCGCGAATGGCCCGCATCGACAGGGGCACCACCTGCCACGCCGTCATCGCCCCCCGGTCCCACCAGAACGCGAGCGCATCAGGGTCGGTGAAGGTGGTGCCCGGGGGCGGCTCGGGAGCGTCGGCGACGGGCTGGTTCGGGTCGAGTGCGATGCCCATGCGCTGGCGGGTGAGGCTCGGTGCGGGCTCGGTCGCAATCCGCCGGGTGACCTCTGGCAGGCGATAGGACGTCGAGGTCGCGAGCAGCAGCGCGCCGAAATCGACCCAGGGCGCATAGCCGTGCGGGTTGGTGTCGAAGAGGAAGTGGATGATGTCGCGGGTGTTCTGGTCGGCTGCGCGGGACTTGTCCTTCATGTAGGACCGGCCGTGGGTCGTCCCGAAATTTCCGTCGACCTGGGCGGTGGCGAAGTCGAGGAAGAGCACATCGAGCAGGGCGCGGGCACGCTCGGCGAGGTCATCCTCGGCATACTCCGAGAGCAGCAGCAGCGCCTGCACGTTCTCGGGGTAGTAGACATCGGAGTGCCATTCCGAGAAGCCCCAGCGGGCCTTCTCGTCGAGCCAGGCGGTGAGTCGGGTGCGGCCGCGTTCGGCATGGGTACGCCCCGGTTCGCCGGTGATGACGAATCGCTGATCGGGCAGGGTGGTGCCGGCGAGGTATTCCAGGGTGTGCACGATCAGCCGGTGGTTCTCCGACCAGAACCATTTGTGGTCGACCTCACTGCGGTCGTCGCCGCGCGGGTTCGCCGCCGGCGGGAGCGGATCGGTGTACCAGTAGCGGAAGCCCAGGAGGCGTTTCTCGAGGGCGGCGCGGGTCTGCGGGGCGAGCTCGTCGCCGTGGGCATGCCAGAGCAGCCACAGCCGCATCAGGTCGAAATCGGAGGTGTCGACGTGCCGGTCGATCCGGTCGAGGCGGTGCTGCAGGTCGGCCGGGGTGAACTCGGCGGCATCGATGCGGAAGCCGTCGTCGCTCCGGGCGCGGCCGAGGGCGGCGAGGATGCTCTCCGGGCTGCGCCGGTCGAGCGTCTCGGTGGCCTGGCGGAGATAGTCGCGCTGGCGGTCGGTCCAGTCATCCACGGTGACCAGCCCGTCCGGGGGCGGGGGCGGGGGCGGCTCCGGCGTCGGGCTGCAGGCGGCGAGGAGGAGCGTCAGGGCGAGCAGCAGCCCCACGACGATCCGGGAGCGGATCGCGATGGGGCTGGGTCCCTGCGCACTCTTCACAGGACCCCAGTCAACCAAGCCCACTCAACTGTCTCCGAACCGCGAGATGAACCCACGGTGTCGGCTGCCGGAACGGGCGTCCGGATCCCGGACGGGCT
>JAUNRO010000112.1:5600-9019 GCA_030544185.1 Propionibacteriaceae bacterium
GCAAGCCGGGTCGAACAGCGAGATGAATGGTCAGCCACACGAGCGTCCGAATCGCGGACGGGTTTGAGGCCAATAGGGGTATTGAGGTTTCCTATGGGCATGACTATCTATGACGACGTGACCCAGCTGATTGGCCGGACTCCCCTCGTGCGCCTCAATCGGCTGGTTGGGGACTCGTCGGCTACGGTGCTGGCCAAGCTCGAGTTCTATAACCCCGCGAACAGCGTGAAGGACCGCATCGGCGTGGCGATGATCGATGCCGCGGAGGCCTCCGGGCAGCTGAAGCCGGGCGGCACCATTGTCGAGGCCACCTCCGGCAACACCGGGATCGCGCTGGCGATGGTGGGCGCCGCGCGCGGCTATCGGGTGGTGCTGACCATGCCTGAGACGATGTCCGCCGAGCGCAAGGCCTTGCTGCGCGCCTATGGCGCCGAACTCGTGCAGACCCCCGGCTCCGAGGGCATGAAGGGTGCGGTGAACAAGGCCGAGGAGATCGGCGCGTCCGAGGGCGCGGTCCTGGTCCGCCAGTTCGCCAATGAGGCCAATGCGGAGATTCACCGCAAGACCACCGCCGAGGAGATCTGGAACGACACCGACGGCCAGGTCGATATCGTCGTCGCCGGCATCGGCACCGGCGGGACCATCACGGGCGTCGGCGAGGTGCTGAAGTCCCGCAAGCCCGATGTCAAGATGGTCGCGGTCGAGCCCAAGGAGTCCCCGATCCTGTCCGGCGGCCAGCCCGGCCCGCACAAGATTCAGGGCATCGGCGCCAACTTCGTGCCGGAGATCCTGAACCGCGACGTCATCGACGAGATCGTGCCGCAGGATGCCCCGACCTCCGTCGAGTGGGCCCGTCGCGCCGCCACCGAGGAGGGCCTGCTCGTGGGCCTGTCCTCCGGCGCCGCCATCGCGTCGGCCGTCGAGGTCGCCAACCGCCCCGAGAACGCCGGCAAGACCATCGTGGTCGTCATCCCGTCGTTCGGCGAGCGCTATCTCTCGACGATTCTGTTCGAGGGCCTCAACGGCTGATCCCGCACCGACCAGCACACGCAGGGCGTCACCCCGTCGGGGGTGGCGCCCTGTTGGCGTGTTCGCCTGGAGGACCACGCCGTACGCTGCGGTCCATGGCGAATCTGGAGGACGGGCCTGCGCCGCGGGTTGTCGGCGTGATCGGCGCCGGGCGGGTCGGCGCCGTGCTCGGCGCGGCCCTGCGCGCGGCCGGGCACGAGCTGATGGGCGTCACCGGGAGCTCGCCGGCGAGCCTGGACCGCGCGGCCACCCTGCTGCCGGGCGTGCCGATCATTGACGCGGCCGAGGTCGTGGCGCGCAGTGAGCTCGTCTTGGTGTGCGTGCCGGACGATCGATTGCCGGACGTGGCGGCCGCCGGCACCTGGCGATCGGGTCAGCTGGTCGCGCACGTCTCCGGCCGGTTCGGGACCGGGGTCCTGGCGCCGGCCGCCGCCGCGGGCGCCGTGCCGATGGCCCTGCACCCGGCGATGACGTTCACCGGCACCGCGCGCGACCTGGACCGGCTGCCGGGGTGCTGTTTCGGTGTGACCGCCCCGGAGCCCGCGCTGGCGGCGGTGCGGATGCTCGTGGAGCGGATCGGCGCGCGGCCGGTGGTGATCGCCGAGGAAGACCGGACTCTCTATCACGCGTCGCTCGCCCACGGCGCCAACCATCTGGTGACACTGGTCGCCCAGGCGCGCCAGTTGCTCTCCTCGATGGGCGTCGCGGATCCCGGGCGGCTGCTCGGGCCCCTGCTCCGCGCGGCGCTGGAGAACTCCCTCGAGCACGGCGACCTCGCGCTGACCGGGCCGGTCGCGCGCGGTGACACCGGGACCGTCGCCGCGCATCTCGAGGTGGTCGGTGCGCGCGCGACCAGCCCGGATCTGCCCGCCACCTATGCCGCGCTCGCCCGCGCCACCACCGAACGCGCGCTGGCCTCCGGCCGGCTTCCGGCGGACCGGGCCGCTCGCCTGCTCGAACTCTTCGATCATCCCGGGACGGGCCATGCCTGAGGGCGACACCGTCTTCCGGTCCTGCGCGGCGCTGCACCGCGCGCTCGCCGGGCACCGGCTGACCCGCGCCGAACTGCGCGTTCCCCAGCATGCGGCCGCCGACCTCGTCGGGATGACCGTCCTCGAGGTCCTCGCCCGCGGCAAACACCAGCTCACCCGCCTCGATGCGGGGCTGACCCTGCACACGCACCTGCGGATGGACGGGACCTGGCGGATCGTCCGCCCCGGCGAGCGGACGCCCGGTCCCGCGCACCAGATCCGCGCACTCCTGGCCACGGCCGCGAGCACGGCGGTGGGGCTGCGCCTGCCGGTGGTGGAGCTGCTGCGGACCACCGACGAGCACGCGGTCGTCGGCCACCTCGGGCCCGACCTGCTCGGCACCGAGGGCGCACCGGGCGGCTGGGACGAGGCCGAAGCGCTGCGCCGATTGGGCAGTGACCCCGGGCGTACGCTCGGCGAAGCCCTGCTCGACCAACGCAACCTCGCCGGCATCGGGACCTTCTATCGCGCTGAGATCTGCTTCCTGCAGGGAATCCATCCGCGTACGCCGGTCGGTGCGGTGCGCGACCTGCCGCGCGTGGCCCGCCGCGCCCGGCAGCTGCTGCAGGCCAACATCACCCGGGCGACCCAGGTCACCACCGGCATCGACCGCCGTGGCCAGCGCGCGTGGGTCTTCGAGCGGCCCGGTCAGCCCTGCTGGCGCTGCGGGACCCTCATCGAGGTCGAGGAGTTCGGCCTGTTTGGCCAGGAGCGGTTGAGCTATTGGTGCCCGGGTTGCCAACCGACAAGCACACGGACGAGGTGAGTCCCGGGCTCAGCCGTCGCGCCGCTCCGCGGCGATCCGCTCGTGATGACGGACGACCTCACGCACGATGAACGTCAGGAACTTCTCCGCGAACTCGGGGTCCAAGCGCGCATCGGCGGCGAGAGCCCGAAGCCGCTCGATCTGGCGCTGTTCCCGCGCGGGATCGGCGGGCGGCAGGCCGTGGGTGGCCTTGAGCTCGCCGACCCGCTGCGTCACCTTGAACCGCTCGGCGAGGAGATGGACCAGCGCCGAGTCCATGTTGTCGATGCTGGCGCGCAGGCTGTCGAGCTCGGCGGCCACCTCGTCGGCGGTCACGACAGCACGACCTCGACCCGCTGGAATTCCTTCACCTCGGTATAGCCCGTCGTCGCCAGCGTCCGCTGCAGCGCTCCGACGAGGTTCATGGTGCCGTCGGCGACATGGGACGGGCCCACGAGGATCTCCTCGAGCGTGCCCAGCGGCCGGAACCGCGTCCGCTCACCGCGCGGGAGCGAGGGGTGCCAGGCCTCGGCGCCCCAGTGCCAGCCGCGGCCGGGCGCGTCGGTCGCGCGGGCCAGCGGGGCGCCCACCATGACGGCGTCCGCACCACAGGT
>JAUNRO010000113.1 GCA_030544185.1 Propionibacteriaceae bacterium
TGCGGACGTCCGGCCGGTTCAGCGTCAACAGCCGGACCCGGTTCACATCCTCGATCAGCAACACATCATTGTCGGACATGGCACCCCTCACTGATGCCGCTTAATCATGGCGTCCCAGCTGTCCACGAAGCTCTGCCGGTTGTCCTTCAGCCACGCCGGGTCGACCTCATAGATCTCGCCGATGGCCTGACGGCTCTCGGGCAGGTCGTCCAGCATGCGGGTGCCGAGCGAATTCGTGATCTCGAAATAGCGCTGCTGGCCCTCCAGCGAGCTCAGATAGCCGATGTAGACGAGCGCGCAGCCCTTGCGCTGCGAGGTTGCGGAGATGCTCTCGGAGAACGCGAAGGTCGGCGTGCCCTCGGCAATGCCCGACCACTTGATCGGGTTGCCGTCGGCGATGTATTCCTCGGCCAGGCCGAGGTCGGTGATCGCGACCGGCACCTCACCGCGGATGACGGCCTGGGTGAGCGGGACCACCGAGACATAGATCTTCGGCTGCTGCTGCGCGAAGGCCTCGACCCGGTCGGCGCCCAGCCCCTCCTCGATCGACCGCGCCACCGTGATCGAGCTGAGCCCCGTCTGGATCGCGGTCATCCCGAACTGGCCCTTCCACTTGGGATCGAGCAGATCGGCATAGCTCTTCGGGGCATCGGCGTCGGCGACTCGCTCGGTGTTCCACACGATCACCTGCGACGACACCCGGGTCGGCGCGGAATATTCGCTCCTGTCCGCGCTGGCAGTCTCCAGGGTGTCGCTCAGCGGCGTCTCGAACGGCTCGATGATGCCCTTGTCGACGAGGCCGTCCCGCAGGGTCGGATCACCGATCGACAGGATGTCGGCCTCCAGCCTGCCACCGGCAGCCTCGGCCTCGGCCCGGGTATAGACCTCGCTAGTCGTCAGCCGCGTGGCGGTGACGCTGATACCGGTCTCCTCGCGGAACCGGTCGGTGAACAGCTGATACTGCTCCGGAGGCGCCGGTGTATAGATGTGGAGCTGACTGCCCTCTTGTTCGCACTGCTGACGCATGGCCGCAGTCGCGACCGTCTCATCGCCGAGGACCAAATCCTGGTCCACAGGCGGCGCATCACCTGCGCCGGTCCCGCCACCACAGGCACTCATTGCCAGCAGACCGGCGGCAGCCGCCAGTGTCACCCCGATCCGTTTGCGCGCTCCCACCATCAGTGTCTCCTTGTTGTGAATCTCGCTGATTGTCAGTTTTCATCAACGACCCCGTCGGAATGCGGGTCGTCGCAACCACCGGAACCGCCGGCGACGAAACGTCGCCCGGGATCGGGTGTCAGTGCTCAGTGGGTGTGGTCGTGAGCCACCTCTGGGCCACGATGACGAAGGCCATCGTGAGCATCGCGAAGATGAAGCTCATCGAGGCCAGGGAGGCCCAGGTGCCGTCGGACCACAGCGTGTAGAGGTAGACGGCAAAGGTCATGTTCGACGGCGTGTAGAGGAAGATCGACATCGAGATCTCACGCGTGGCCATCACGAACAGCATCAGACCGGTGGAGATCATCGTCGTGCGCAGCAGCGGGGCCGTGACCCACCACACCGACTGCCAGCGCGTGGCGCCCGAGACGCCCGCGGCTTCCTCCAGCTCGTGGTGGATGCCGCCCATGGCGTCGGACAGTGCGCTCGAGCTGACCGGGATCAGGCGGGCGACGATCGCCACGATGAGGATGATCAACGTGCCATAGATGGACACGGGCAGGATGACGTACGCCCAGACGAAGCCCAGGCCCATCACGACCGCGGGGGCGGCAGCCGGCAGCATCGCCAGGCGCCGGATGAGGCGCGAGGCCCAGGTGTCCCGGCCGCTGGAGGCGTGGGCGATGAGCAGGGAGACGAGTACGCCCACGATGGCGACGGCGAGCGCGACGAGCGTGGAGTTGCGTACGGCATCCCAGAGGGCGGGGCTCTCCAGCGCCCGGGTCAGCGGGGCCAGGCTCATCTTGCTCGTGTCCATCAGATCGCTGAAGTCCCTGACGAAGAGGCTGGTGCGCAGCGAGCCCATCAGCAGGGCCAGCAGCGGCAGTCCGACGGCGAGGAAGACATAGAGCATCGCGATGGCGAAGCCGACCCACCGGAACCAGCCGAGCTTGACGACCCGGTGCCGCACACCCTTGCCGGTGACGCTCGCGAAGGACTGGTTCTTGACCATCCGGCGCTGCATGATGACCAGGATCAGGACGACCGCCATGAGCAGCACGGCCTGGGCGCTGTTCTCGTTGACCGGTGGTGGTGCCTGGCCCGTGAGCACGAAAATTCGGGCGGCCATCGTCTCGATGCCGTTGGAATAGCCCAGGATCATCGGCACCGGGAACTCCTCCATCGTCGAGACGAAGGTGAGGATGATGGCCGAGAGCAGGGCGGGCTTGACCAGCGGGAGGGTGATGCCGAACATGGTGCGCCAACTGGTCGCGCCGTGCACGTTCGCGGCGTCCTCCATGTCCGGGTTGGTCATCTGCAATGCGCCGTAGGTGAGGATGAACGGCACGGAGACGTTGTACAACGTCATCACGAACAGCATCCCGCCCATCGTGTAGATATTGGGCTGCACGGGCAGCCCCAATTGCTCGATGAGCAGGGAGATGTAGCCCGTGCCCGGTGCCGCGAGGAACGTCCAGGCGATGGCGCCGACCAGGCCGGGGATGAGCAGCGGCACGATGGCCGTGAACGTCACGAGCCCGCGCATGGGCACGTCGGTCCGGGCCGCCAGCCAGGCGAGGAAAACCCCCAGCGCGACGCCGAAGATCGTGCTGCCGAGAGCCAGCACGAACGAATTCCACATAGCCGTCCACATGCCCATCGAGCCGAGCATGACGCCGATGTGTTCCAGCGTGAACGACCAATCAGTCCCGATCCCCGGCAGCGGCGCACCGGTGATGAACGCGGCCACGACCACGAACGCGAGCGGCACCACGACGAGGATGATCAGCGTCACCAGGCTGATGCCGCGTTCGCTGCGGCTCAGACCCCGCCGGGTCTTGGTGGGCGCCTGGGGCGCTTCGGTCTCTTCGGTGTGGGGTGTGCCCGAGGCCACCGCCAGCTCGTCGCCCGCGGTCACGCGACTTCCCCCTCGGCCTCGGCCATCAGCTCACGCACGTCGGCGAGATCCTCCGGGGTGGCCTCATAGAGCCGCAGCGCCTCGGGCTCGAACGAGAAGTGGATCTCCTCCCCGCGTTCGAAATAGCCGGCCGACGACGGGGCGAGCGCCTCCAGCAGCCGGCCCGAAGGGGCCTGGATGAGATAGCCGATCTGACTGCCCTGATAGGTGGCCACCTTCACAACGCCCCGGAACTCGTTGGTGACTCCGGTCGCCTCGCGGCTGACGTGGATGTCCTCGACCCGGACGCGTCCCATCGCCGTCCCCGAACCGTTGAACCCGGTCGCGCTGTGCAGCACCTGTTCGCCGCGATTGAGGGAGAGCGCGGTCAGGCCGTTGCCCTCCGGACTGGCTGCGCCTTCCAGGAAGTTGGACTTACCGATGAAAGCAGCGACCTGCAGACTCGCCGGCGCCTCATAGAGCTCCTGCGGTGAGCAGAACTGATGCACACGGCCGTCGAACATCACCGCAACCTTGTCGGCCATCGCCAAGGCCTCTCCCTGGTCGTGGGTCACATAGACCGAGGTGACGTCGAGCTCCTGCTGGAGCCGCTTGAGCTCCAGGCGCAGTTTGTCGCGCAGCTGGGCGTCGAGGTTGGACAGCGGCTCGTCCAGCAGCAGCAGATCCGGCTGCATGACCACACTGCGGGCCAGCGCCACGCGCTGCATCTGACCGCCAGAGAGCTTGCTGGCGCTCTTGGCCCCGAGGCCGCCAAGGCCGACCAGCTCCAGGGTCTCCTCGACACGCTTGGTGATCTCGGCCTTGGGCACCTTCTGCAGCTTCAACGGATAGCCGACGTTCTGCGCGACCGTCTTGTGCGGCCACACCGCATAACTCTGGAACACCATGCCGATGCCGCGCTTGTGCACGGGCACGAAGGTGGTGTTGTCCATCAGGACCCGGCCGCCGACGGTGATCACCCCCGAATCGGGGTGTTCCAGACCGACGATCGAACGCATCGTGGTCGTCTTGCCGCAACCCGATGGCCCGAGCAACACCAGGAACGAGCCCTTCGGCATCGACAGGCTGACCTCGTCGAGGGCGAGATGGTCGCCATAGCGCTTGACGAGGTGATCCACTTTGAGGAAGTGATCCGGGTCCACCTCGATCCTGGGCAGGTTCGCAGGACGCGGCTTGTTGGGGTGTGTACTCATGCTGTTCCTTGGTCGACGGTCAGCGGGCATGGGCGGCACGCAGGGTCACCCACTGGAGTTCGGTGAAGGCCTCGAGATTGGCTTGGTGCCCGCCATGGCGGGCCCCGTTGCCGGAGTCGCCCACGCCGCCGAACGGCACGATGGGCTCGTCGTTGATGGTCTGGTCGTTGATGTGAACGGCCCCGGACGGAATCCGGTCGGCCAGGCGGAGCGCACGCATGACGTCTGCGCTGAGAATGCCGAGCGACAGGCCATAAGTTGAGTCGCTCGCCAGCGCCACCGCCTCCTCGTCATCGGCGAACGGGACCACGGAGGCGACGGGCCCGAACACCTCCTCGGCGTACGCCGGGGCATCGGGACGGATCGGGAACAGGACCGTCGGGTGATAGAAGAGCCCGTCGAACCGGCCGCCGGCGAGCGTGGTCGCCCCCGCCTGCTCACTGCTCCGGACCAGGGATTCGATCTGGTCACGCTGCCCGGCGTCGATGATCGGCCCGATGTCGGTGCCGGTGGTCGGATCGCCGACCGACAGGCCGGCCGCGAGGTCCGCCAGCGCGGCGGCATAGTCACCCGCCACGGCTTCGTGGACCAGGTGGCGCCCGGACGCCATGCAGATCTGGCCCGAATGGGTGAACGTGCCCCGCGCGCCGAGCTGGGCAGCCCATTGCACGTCGACATCGTCGAGGACGATCAGCGGCGAGTTGCCCCCGAGCTCCAGATGGACGCGCTTCAGGTGCTGCGCCGCGGCGGCCGCAATCGCCCGGCCTGCCTGGGTCGACCCGGTGAACGCGAGCACCGGCACCCGGGGATGCTCGACCAGCGCCGCACCGCACGCGCTGTCCCCGGGCAGGACCTGCAGCAGGTTCGGCGGCAGCCCCGCCTCCTCGAAAATGCGCGCGATCGCGATCCCGCCGATCACCGCCGTCCGCGGATCCGGCTTGAGCACGACCGCGTTGCCCACGGCCAGGGCCGGGGCCACGGCGCGCATCGACAGTGCGACGGGAGCGTTGAAGGGGGCGATGACGCCGACCACCCCGACGGGGAGGCGCCGGCTGAAGCTCAGCCGCGGCTGCGCCGAACGCAGGACCTCGCCGAAAGGAATGGCCGCCAGAGCCGCGGCCTCGCGGCACTCGCCAGCGCCGATCACCGACTGCCGGGTGGCGGCCACGGTCGTGGCGCCAGCCTCTCGCATCGACCAGCCCGCGAGTTCCTCGGCGTACTGCTCGAACAGATCGGCGGCGCGGCGCAGGACGGCTGCGCGTTCGTCATAGCCGAGTGAGGCCCAGGACCGCTGCGCAACCGCTGCGTCGTGGACGGCACGATCCACGTCGGCAGGGGTGGCGGCGCCCACCCGCGCCAGCTCCGCGCCGGTCGCCTTCTCGATGACGGGCAGTGTCTGCGCGGTCGGTGACCAGCCGCCGAGGGCGAGCGCCCCCTGCCAGTCGGCGCCATCCAGCAATCCCATGCCCTTATCGTCGCTGGGCCCTTCCCAGTGGAAAGGGTTCCTCGCACCCGTCGGAATAGCCGTGAGGTTCGCCCACGCTGGAGCCGATCATCGGGTCCATGACCCGGATCGAACACCTGACTGACAAGAGCCAACTGCCGCCCGAGCAGCATGGCGAATACGACACGATCTTCGAGACCCTCCACCGCGTGGGCGGGCCGTTCGGGATCCTGCTGCACAGCCCGGGGCTCGCCGAGCGCGTGTGCCTCGCCGGCAAGCAGGTCCGCCTGGGCTCCCAGATCAGCATGATCGAGCGTGAGCTGGCCCTGCTCTCGACCTCCCGGGAGAAGGACGCGAGCTATGAGTGGGCGACCCACGTCGAGATCGCCCGGCGCGAGGGAATGTCGGAGGACGCGATCACCGCGATCCGCGAGAATCTCCCGACCGACGACCTGCCGATCGAGGAACGCGAGATCATCGACTATGCGCGCACGCTCCTGCGCACCAACCGGGTGCCGCAGGACATGTTCGATGCGCTGATCGAGCGGCACGGGCCACGCTGGCTGGTCGAGATCACGGCGACCATCGGCCAGTATCAGTACATTGCGGCCATCAACAATGCCTTCGAGGTCGACCCGAAGCCCGGCGGCGAGGAACTGCCGGTGCCGATGCCGAACGCCTGAGCAACAGCTGCCGCCGGCCGTCGCCCGGCCCGAAGATCAGCGAACTCCTGGGAGGACCGAACCTCCCAGGAGTTCTTGTGTCGGGTCAGGGCAGCTCCACTCCTTGGTCGCTGAGCCCGGTCCTGGCGAGGACGCCATCGGCGGCCATCTGCTCGATCTCCTCTTCGCTGAAACCAAGGTCTTTGGCGATGGCGAACGAGTCCGCACCGAGCAGGGGCGCCGGGCCATGGTCGAGGGGCTCGTCGTTGATATCGATCGGGACGCGGGTGAGTTGCAGGTCCGGCACCTCGGGATGGGGCACGTGCTGCAGGATCCCCATCGCCTGGACCTGGGGGTCGTCGGGCATCTCGCGGCTGCGCTGGACCGGGGAGTGCGGGACCTTGGCGGCGGTCAACCGGGAGACCAGCTCGGCGCGGGTGAAACGCTTGGTGGCCTCGCCGAGCGCCTGGTTGACGACCTGGCGGTTGGCGGCCCGCTCCGGGTTCGACCCGAAACCCTCCCGCTCGATCAGCTCGGACGCCTCGATGGCGTGGCAGACCTGCTCCCACAACGACTGGTTGCCGGCCGAGATGAAGATGAAGCCATCGGCGGCGGGGAAGGCGCCATAGGGCACCACACCCGGGAAACCGGAGCCCAGCTTCGGGCTCGGGGGGTTCCCGGCGAGCGCCGTCACGACCGCTCCACCGACCCAGTCCATCGCGGTCTGCAGCAGTGAGACGTTCACCTTCTGCGCCTCGCCAGTTTCGTCGCGCTGGCGCAGCCCCGCGAGGATCGAGATCACCCCCCACATCGCGGTGCCCTTGTCATTGATCGACAGCGGCACCCGCGCGGGCGCACCGTCGAACTCGGGCATCATGTCGACGATTCCGGCGTACGCCTGGACGAGCGGGTCGTAGGCCGGCTCCGGAGCCTTCGGGCCCCTGGTGCCGAACCCGGTCATTTCGCAATAGACCAGCCGCGGGTTCAGCTCCTTCAGGGTGTCCCAGTCGAGGCCGGCCTTGGCGAGCGCCCCGGCACGAAGGTTCTGCACCAGCACGTCGGAGTCCGCGATCAGCCGGCGCAACAGGTCAAGGCCCCGGGGATCCTTGAAGTCGAGCTCCAGCGACTTCTTGGTGGCGTTGAGGTTCAGGAAGAAGCAGCTGACGCCGTTCCAATAGGGCGGGACCCAGTTGCGGGTGTCATCGCCGAGACCGACCCGCTCGACCTTGATCACCTCCGCACCGAGTGCGCCCAGGATCACTCCGGCGGTCGGGCCCGCCACCGACGTGCTCATCTCGACCACGCGCAGTCCACTGCACGGACCGGGGCGAGGGGGGTTCTTCGTCATGTGAGGTCTCCTCAGGAAGTGGCGTTGTCCCGGGCCAACCCGAGGGCATCCCGGTCGGGTGACGTGATGGGCACTTTGTAGGGCGAGCGGGCGCCGGCGTACACCTCGGACCCGAGCCGGAAGTGTTGGGCCTCGGCATCGGTCTCGATGAACGGCATGTCCATGGCATAGAGGCGCTCGCCGCGCGGGCGCGGGCCTGCCTTCGAGACGCGGCCCCAGAGTTCGTGACCGACGATCTCCTCGGCGAGCCACGCGCACTCGATGAGTCCGTCGAGATCGATGCCGGTCTCGATGCCCTCCTCGTGCAGCAGGTTGACCCAGTCCTCGGTCGGCACCATGCGGGTCATCCGGCCGTTGCCGCAGTAGGGGCAGCCGCCCATCCCGCCGAGACCGGTGTCGAGGATGTAGGTGTGCTCGGGCTTGAGCCGGCGCAGCGCGGCGTACGCCGACAGCATGGCTGTGCCGCGCGCATCGTGCAGGTGCAGCGTGTATTCGGTGATCGACGGCCAGGTCGCCATGATGTGGTCGAGCAGCCGCTCGACCGGCCGCGGCATGTTCCAGCTCATCGGGTCGCCGATCCAGACCTTGGTCACCGGGATGCCCGCGGCCGTCCACGCGTCATATTGCAGTTCCAGCAACTCCACCCGGCGCTCGTGGCTGAACTCGCCGAGCCAGTTGGAGCCCCAGGCCGCGTTGATCGAGATCGTGGCCTCTTCGAAGCCCTGATCGACCGCCTGCTGGATGCGCGCGGGGATGGAGTCGAGCTCGTGGCGCTGGGTGCGGGCGGCATTGCGCTGGACGAACACGTCGCACAGGTGAACGCCCGTGCGGCCGACCTTGGGCTCGGGGGCGAGCTTGTCGGCGTACGCCCGGCGCCGCTCCACGCCCTGCTGATTGAGCGCGAGCGCGGTATAGACGATGCCCGGGTGGGGTTCGAACCGCTGCATCAGCTCGTCCATCTGAGCCATTTGAGGCACCCACTTCGGGCTGACGAAGGAGCCGACCATCATCATGTGGATCCCGGTGCGTGAGAGCGCGTCCAGCAGGCGCAGCTTGTCGTCGACCGAGATGGCCGCGCTCTCGATCTGCATGCCTTCGCGCAGCGCCTCCTCGGCCACGATGCAGCGCGGGAACTGCTCGCTCATGAGTTCGCCTCCGTTGCCAGGGCGGACAGCAGGGGCCGCAGGTCATCGCTGGTGACCGCGCCATCCGCAAGGGTGAACAGGTTCTCGGACTGGTCCGCCGACCATCCGGCGAACGCGGTCGCGTCGAGGAACTTGGCCTTGAGGTCCTC
>JAUNRO010000114.1:0-8107 GCA_030544185.1 Propionibacteriaceae bacterium
GGTGAAGACGCGATCGCCGGACTGCCAGGAATACATGGTGGTCATGCCGAGGCTGCGATAGGCCTTGCGCTCGGGATCCCAGACGAATCCGGCGGGAGCTCCGGCCAGCGCGCCGCGCTGCTGGAACACACTGAGCGTGACCACGCCATTGCCATAGACCGTGTGCACCATGGGATCGCGCTCGTCGTGGCGCACCTGGACCAGCCGCAGGCCCGCCAGCTGCCGATGACACCACCAGCCCTGTCCGCGCAGGCGCTCGGTGCTGTTGAGGCTCAGGTTCGCGGTGGTCGCGCGCGGGGCCAGGCGCGGGGGCAGGGACCGCGGGGCGGCGACCCGGCCCACAGTGATGGAGCGATAGCCGGCGGCCATCGTGACCTCGCCGCGGGCATCGAACGTCTGCTCCCACAGCACCAGGCCGGCCTCGGCATCGAGCCACCAGCGGGCCGCCACCCGGCCCTCGCGGTGCGCCTCGACCACGTGGGTGGGCCGGCCCGCGACCAGCGGACCGGCACCGGCGACCAAGTCATGGGTGGCCGCGATGGTCTCCACGCCGACGCGCTCCTGCACCGGCAGGATGACCGCCCGTCGGGGCCCGGCCTTCTCGGGGAACGCCACGACTGCGCCTCGGCCGGGTCGCGACACCACGTGTGCGTCGAGCAGCCAGAAGCCCGCCAGGTGGCGGATCTGAACGATCTGCGTCCCCGCATGGGCAGTGTTGCTCTGCGCAGCGGCGGCCCGCAGCAACAGTTCGTGAGCGCCGTCGACCGTCAGCGGCCCGCTCGGCGCCCCCGGCCCGATGAGCGTCCGGGTCTTGCGCTCCGGCTGGTATCGCCCCCGGGCAGCCGCCACCGCCGGATTGCCGAGCGGGTCCTTGCCGAGTGCCGCCGTGAACTCAAGGCGCGCATCGGGGCCGGGGTCCACCGCCTGCGTCCGGGTGGGCGGCGCCGCGGTCCAGCCCACGCCCACCAGCCCCGCTAGCAGCAGACACGTCAACGTCATGGCACCAGCCACCGCGCGATAGGCGCGACGGCGCGGGCTCGGGAGGGTTCCGGGCCGCTGCGGATCGAATGGACGCGCATAGAGCGGCTGGTCCGCCTGTTCCCCGGCGATCGACAGCAGCCGATCAGTGAGCGCTGCGGAGGCCGGGGAGTCGGGCTCGATGCGACGCAGGCGGTCGCGAACGGCGCGCAGCGACGCCGCCTCCTCACGACACCCGGGGCAGGTCGCCAAGTGTTCGCACAGGCGTTCCCGCTCCCGGAGGTCCAAGGCGCCGTCGATCAGCTCCGCGAGATCGCGCCGGCGAGACGGACAGGGCCTCACCGCGCCTCCTCCATCACCGGACCTTGTTCGGCTTCGATGCCCAGATAGCGGGCCCTGCCTGCCGTGGGCTGGCGGTGCGCCAGCGCCTCGCGCAACTGGGCCCGCCCACGGTGGATCCGGCTGCGCACGGTGCCGAGCTTGACGTCCAGGACGTCGGCGACCTCTTCATAGGTGAGGCCCTCCACATCGCACAGGACGACGCAAGCGCGAAACTCCGGGGGCAGCGCGGCCAGTGCGGCGGCCACGTCGTGATCGAGGCCGGCATCGGCCAACTGGTCACCCGGGGCACGTGCGGCGCCGGGCAACCGATCGTCCGCACCATCGGCGAGGCCGTCGAATCGGATCCGTTGCCGACGGCGCGCCTGATCCAGAAAGAGGTTCGTGGTGATGCGGTGCAGCCAGCCCTCGAACGTGCCGGGCTCGAACCGGTGCAACGACTTGAACACCCGGACGAAGACGTCCTGGGTGAGGTCCTCGGCATCGTGGGCGTTGCCGGTGAGCCGCAGCGCGAGCCGATAGACGCGGGCCGAATGCTCACGAACGACGTCCTCCCAGCTGGGCGGGGTCCACGCGGCGGCCTGCGCCGATCTCGCCGGGGCTTCGGCGGAGGCGTCCCGCTCATTGCGATCGCGACGGTGGTTGATGGGCATCCTGTCCCCCTCCCCCGACGTGATCCGGCTGCCTGAACAGTGTACGCGGCCGGGCCAATGACCCCCCGTCCCGCGACCCCTGGACCTACCCTGAGGTCCGGCTCGGACGCCTGGGGATCACAGGAGAGCGGACCGGCGCAGGCACGCCCCGAAGGCCTCGGTCTGCTCGGGGGTCGCCTCGAGCAGCGGCGCGCGCAACCCGCCCACCGGCCGGCCCAGGAGCCCGAGCCCGGCCTTGACCAGGATGCAGCCCTGGGTCGCGAACACCCCGGTGAACGTCGGCTGGAGCCGCCGATGCAGCTCCAGCGCATCGGCGGTGCGACCCTCGGCGAAGGCGGTGATCATCTGCTTGGCGCCGCGGCCGCTGAAGTGGGTCGACGTGCCGACCAGGCCGACCCCGCCGACCGCCATGAGCGGAAGGGTGATGGCGTCGTCGCCGGCATAATAGGCCAGGCCGGACTCCGCCATCACACGCGCGGACTCAACCAGACTGCCCTTGGCGTCCTTCACGCCGACGATGTTGGGATGTTCGGCGAGCTGCAGGAGTGTGTCGGTTGCGATCTCGACCGCCGAGCGGTGGGGGATGTCATAGAGCAGGTTGGGCAGGTCGGTGGCGTCGGCCACGGCCCGGAAGTGGGCCAGGAGCCCGCTCTGCGGGGGCTTCGAATAATAAGGGGTGACGACCAGCAGGCCATCGGCGCCCGCGGCCTCGGCCTCCTGCGCCAGGTGGATCGAATGCGCGGTGGAGAAGGTGCCCACCCCGGCCAGGATCTGCGCACGGCCCCCGACCGCCTCGACCACCGTCCGCAACAGGTCCGACTTCTCCTCATCGGTCGTGGTCGGCGACTCTCCGGTGGTGCCGGAGATCACCAGTGCGTCGTTGTCCATCTCCTCGACCAGATAGTTCGCCAGATCGGCAGCGGCAGGGAGGTCAAGGGAACCGTCGGCTGTGAACGGCGTGACCATGGCGGTCAGCAGGCGGCCGAAGGGCATGGCTGGGGTCGACATGTGGGAAAGCGTACGCACCCGGTCGCGTCCGCGGCCAATCTCGCCGGATTGTGCGGGCGCGTCGTTCACGAAAGCGAAAGGATCACCAGCGGATCGCCGTCGTGGACCACGTCCCCGGCCCGGACGACCACCTCGGTGACGGTGCCCGCCCGCTCGGCCAGGACGGGGATCTCCATCTTCATGGATTCCAGGATGCAGACCGGATCGGTCGGGGTGAGCCGGTCCCCGACGGCGACCTCCACACTCATCACCGCCGCCACCAGGTCGGCGTGGACGGTATGGGTGTTGCGCGCGGTCACGGAGCTCATGCGCCACATGCTAGGCCCTGCGGCTGAGCGGGACGCTAGGCTGATCCGCGTGAGCGCACAAGGCCCTGTCAACCCTGTCCCGACCGGCGCGTCGATCGCCTTCGCCGAAGGCTTCCGACCGCAGTCCGAAGCCCTCCAGGGGGCTCGCAAGGATGCGATCGCCCTCGGTGTGCAGCCGCTGAGCGCCGGCTCGGTCTCAATGCTGACCGTGCTGGCCAAGCTGATCGGCGCCCAGGCCGTGGTCGAGATCGGCACGGGCGCGGGCGTGTCCGGGCTGGCTCTGTTCGACGGCATGGCGGCCAGCGGCATCCTCACCAGCGTGGACGCCGAGCACGAGGTGCAGGCCGCGGCCCGCCGGGCGTTCACCGGCGCCCAGATCCCGACGCGGCGGTTCCGCCTCATCGCCGGCCAGGCGCTGGACGTGCTGCCGAAGCTGAGCGACGGCGCCTATGACCTGGTGCTGATCAATGGCGACCATCTCGAATACGGCGAATATGTCGCCCAGGCGCTCCGCCTGCTCCGCCACGGCGGCGTCATGGTGATCAATCACGCGCTGTGGGCCAACAAGATCGCCGATCCGGACAACCAGGAGGACGAGACGATCGTCATCCGCGAGGCGCTTTCGGCGGTGCAGGATATCGAGGACTTCGTCGCGACGCTCTCGCCCATCGGCGACGGCTTGCTCATCGCGGTCAAGGGCTGAGCCGCTGCGGCGTACGCCCAGGTCGCCGGACTGCGGCGTTAGCCGGATCACGGGCGCCGCCGAGAACGTGTCCCCCAGCGCCCGGATCCGGCGCAGGACTCACTTCCGGGTGACGCGCACGCCCTTGCCGACAACCGTGATGCCGCCCGAGGACACCGTGAACCCACGGGCGCGATCGTCCTCCTTGTTCACCCCGACCTCACAGCCGTCCTCAACGACAACGTTCTTGTCCAGGATCGCATTGCGGACGACAGCGTTGCGGCCGATGCGGACGTTGTCCATCACGACCGCTTGCTCGACGTTGGCCCACTTGTCCACCCGCACGTTCGGCGAGAGCACCGACGCATCGACGTCACCGCCGGAGATGATGCAGCCCGAGGAGACGATCGAGTCCTCGGCGTTGCCGCGGAGCACGAACTTCGCCCCGGGCCGCTGCGCCTGATAGGTCCAGATCGGCCAGTCGTTGTTGTAGAGCGAGAAGTTCGGATCCACCGACACCAGGTCCATGTGGGCCTCGTGATAGGCATCGATCGTCCCGACATCTCGCCAATAGTTCCGGTCCTTCTCGGTCGCGCCCGGGACGGTGTTGGCCGTGAAGTCGTGGACCTGGGCCTGGCCCTGGGCGACGAAGCGCGGGATGATGTCGCCGCCCATGTCGTGGCGGGCGGTCGCGTCGGCGGCGTCGGCCTCGAGGGCCTCCCCCAGCGCCGAGCGGGTGAAGATGTAGTTGCCCATCGAGGCGAACGACTCGTCCGGGCTGTCGGGCAGCCCGGGCGGATCCGCAGGCTTCTCGAGGAACTCCCGGATCTTGGAGTCGGCGGTGGCGTCGATGATGCCGAACGCGCTGGCCTCGCTGCGCGGCACCCGGATGCCGGCGACCGTGCAGGGCAGACCGGACTCGATGTGCTGGTCGAGCATCTGGCTGACGTCCATGCGATAGATGTTGTCGGCGCCGAACACGACCACATAGTCCGGATCCTCGTCCCGGATCAGGTTCATCGACTGATAGATGGCATCGGCGGACCCCTGATACCACCGCGGACCGAGCCGCTGCTGCGCCGGCACGGGGGTCACATAGTTGCCCAGCATCGTGGACATCCGCCACGTCACCGAGATGTGGCGGTCGAGCGAATGGGACTTGTATTGCGTCAGCACCGCGATCTGGCGCAGATCGCTGTTGACCATGTTGGAAAGCACGAAGTCGATCAGACGATAGGTCCCGCCGAACGGGACAGCTGGTTTGGCACGATCCATCGTGAGCGGCATCAGCCGCTTGCCCTCGCCACCGGCCAGAACGATTGACAAAACTTTGGGCCGCACAGGTCTCACCTCAATGTTCGCAAGTGCTGGAGACATTCCCCACCCTATCCCTCCACCGCCTTCTCGGTGCGACCCCCCACACGCACGCGCGATCCTTGTGACACGATCAGTTCATGAGCATGCGAATCTCGCTTCTGACCCGGGAATATCCGCCCAGCATCTATGGCGGAGCAGGCGTTCACGTCGCCCAGCTCGTCCCTCAGCTGCGCAAGCTGATCGACGTCGACGTGCAGTGCATGGGCGAGCCCCGCGAGGGGGCCACGGCCCACGCGGAGGACTTCCCCCGAGGGGCGAACGCCGCGCTGCGGGTGTTCGGGGCCGACCTGAGCATGGTGGGCGCGATCCCGGAGGTGGACCTGGTCCATGCCCACACGTGGTACGCCTGTCTCGCTGCCCACCTGACCGGGCTCTTCCAGGACATTCCCAGCGTGGTCACCGCCCACTCCCTCGAACCCGACCGCCCGTGGAAGGCGGAGCAGCTCGGCGGTGGCTACCGGCTGAGCTCGTGGGCGGAGCAGACGGCCTATGAGGGCGCGAGCGCCGTCATAGCGGTGAGTGAAGCGATGAAGCCCGCGATCCTGAATGCCTATCCGGCCCTGGACCCGGCGAAGATCCACGTCGTCAAGAACGGGATCGACACTGACGAGTTCCTGCCGACCACCGACTTCGATGTGCTCACCGAGTTCGGCGTCGACCTCGACCGCCCGATCGTGTCCTTCGTCGGGCGCATCACGCGCCAGAAGGGCCTGGTGCACCTGGTGCGGGCGGCGGAGCACTTCGACGAGGGCACCCAGCTCGTGCTGTTCGCCGGCGCCCCGGACACCCCGGAGATCGCGGCCGAATTCAACGACGCCTTCAACCACCTCAAGCAGAGTCGCGGCGGGGTGATCTGGGTGCAGGAAATGATGCCCCGGGCCGCCGTGCGGCAGCTGCTGTCACATTCGACCGTGTTCGCCTGCCCCTCGATCTATGAGCCGCTGGGCATCGTGAACCTCGAAGCGATGGCCTGTGAGACCGCGGTCGTCGCCTCGGCTGTGGGCGGCATCCCCGAGGTGGTGGTCGACGGCACGACCGGGCTGTTGGTCGACTATGACCCGGCACAGGCCGATGATCCCGCGTTCATCGAGGGCTTCGAGACTCAGTTCGCCGAGCGGGTCAACGAGCTGACCCGCGACCGCGCCCGGGCCGACGCGTTCGGCAAGGCCGGTCGGCAGCGCTGCATCGATGAGTTCTCCTGGGCGCGGATCGCGGAGCAGACGGTGGCGGTCTATCGCGCCGCGATCGAGGCCCACGCGGCTCGCTGACGCGGGCGTACGCCCCAGGGGCCCACACCGCCACCGCAAGCGAAGGACGCAGGTTCCGGACTAATCGGGACCTGCGTCCTTGGTGCATCAGTGGGTGGGAGCGTCAGCCAACGACACCCTTCAACGCCGCCGCCAGCTCGTTGGCCTCGTCGGCATTCATCTCCACGACCAGACGGCCGCCACCTTCCAGGGGGACCCGCATGACAATCCCGCGACCCTCCTTGGTGACCTCCATGGGGCCATCGCCCGTTCGCGGTTTCATTGCTGCCATCGCGTAACCCTCTTCTCTTCCATCAGGACCGCTCGCGCCGCCCCTTCGTTCTTTCCCGGCCATGGCCGAGCTGAACCGCTCCAGTGAGCCAGGGTCCATTATTCCGCATGGCGGGCAGGCTTGGGCTCCCGCCCCGCGGACAGGTGCTCAGCGCGGGGCCCACTCCAGCGGATCGGGCTCCTCGTCGTCGCCCTCGGCCGCCCGCCGTGGCGAGGAGGGCGGGCGGGGCTCGGTGGTGTCCCAGGTGGGTTCGGCCGGCTCCGCGGGAGGCCGGTCGATCGGTTCCTCCCAGGCCTCCGCGAGCACGGGCGCGGGCGAAGTGGGCCGGGCGGGCTCCGCCGGAACCGGCTCGCGTTGCGGCTGTGGCTCTGGCTGCGGCTCTGGCTGTGACTGTGACTGTGGCTCGGTCACCCCGGGGTCGTCGCGGCGGTCGATCTCGCGGGCGGCCCGGGCGATCCACTCGTCCACCTGTGCCATGTCATAGCCCAGGGGGGCCAGCGCGAACCGGGCCTGTTCCAGATCATCGCTGCTCAGGCGCTCATCGTCGGTGGCCGGCTCATAGGTGTCGCGCACCGGTTCGGTCTGCTGTTGACCGAACCGCCCGGCCGCGATCAGCGCGCCCAGGCCGAGCGCGGCGACCGCGATCAAGACGATGACGAGTTGCATGGGATCTCCCTCGGGGCGTGACCTGATCCTTATTGTCCATCAGCCGACGCGGGCGTCGGCCGCTCCGGTGGCGTGTTCGCCGCGACCATGATCGCGACCGCCTCGTCGACGTCGTCGGTCATGACGAGCCGCTCGACATCGCTGTCGTGGATATAGCCCTCGCCGCGTGCCTGGTCGACGATCCAGTCCTTGAGCCCCGACCAATAGTCCGAGCCGAACAGCACGACCGGGAAGTCGACGACCTTCTTCGTCTGGACCAGGGTGAGCGCCTCGAACAATTCGTCGAACGTGCCATAGCCGCCGGGGAGCACCACGAAGCCCTGCGAATACTTGAGGAACATCGTCTTGCGGGCGAAGAAATAGCGGAAGTTGATCCCGAGGGTCACATAGTCGTTGATCCCGGTCTCGAACGGCAGCTCGATGCCGAGCCCGACCGAGAGGCCCTGGGCGTCCCACGCGCCCTTGTTGGCGGCCTCCATGATTCCGGGACCGCCGCCGGTCATGACCGCGAAACCGGCCTCGACCAGGGTCCGCCCCAGCCGCTCGGCGGCGGCGTA
>JAUNRO010000114.1:8117-9009 GCA_030544185.1 Propionibacteriaceae bacterium
GGATGATCCGGCGCCGTCCGCGCCGAGCCGAACACACTGACCGCCGGCCCGAGTTCGGCCAGCGTGCCGAAGCCCTCGACGAACTCGGCCTGAATCCGCAGCACCCGCCAGGGATCGGTGTGCACCCAGTCCGCCGGCCCGCGCGAGGCGAGCAGCCGCTGATCGGTCGTGGTCGGCTGCACCATGTCGCCCTGGCGGATGACCGGGCCCTGGTGGCGCCGCTCGAATTTCCGGCTCATCGGTCGCCTCCCTCGGGCGCGAGCCAGCGCAGCAGGGCCTCGCGGCAGGCCTGGACCTGCCACGCCGGACAGCACTCGTCGTCGGCATGCGCCTTGGCCGGGTCGCCGGGCCCGAAATTCACCGCGGGTACGCCGACGTCGGCGAACCGCGCGACATCCGTCCAGCCGTGCTTGGGCCGGGCCTCGCCGCCGACGGCTGCGAGGAACTCGGCGGCAGCGGGCAGATCCAGCCCCGGGCGCGCGCCGGCGGCCAGATCGGTGAGCTCGAGGTCGAACCCGCAGAGATAGTCACGGATCCAGGCGACGGCCGCCTCGGCCGTCTTGTCCGGCGCAAACCGATAGTTGACGTCGATCGTGCACAGATCCGGGATGACGTTGCCCGCGATGCCGCCGCTGATCGCGACCGCGTTGAGACCCTCGTGGTATTGCAGGCCGTCCACCCACGGCTGCGCCGGCACATAGGCCTTGAGCCGGGTCAGCAGTTCCGCCGCGTCGTGGATCGCGTTGTGCCCCATCCACGTCCGCGCGGAATGGGCGGCCTTGCCGCGCAGCGTCGCCCGCACGCGCAGCGTGCCCTGACAGCCGCCCTCGACGACCGCGCCGGTCGGCTCGCAGAGCACGGCGAACTCCCCCGCCAGCAGCTCCGGCTGCTC
>JAUNRO010000115.1 GCA_030544185.1 Propionibacteriaceae bacterium
GAGGCGGTTCGCACCGTGGTCGGAGAAGTTGGCCTCACCGGCCACGAACAGACCGGTGATCGTCGACATCAGGTCGTAGTCCACCCACAGGCCGCCCATGGTGTAGTGCACCGCCGGATAGATGCGCATCGGCACCTCGTACGGGTTCTCACCGGTGATCTGCTGGTACATGTCGAACAGGTTGCCGTATTTCGCCTCGACGGCCTTGCGGCCGAGCCGCTTGATCGCATCGGCGAAGTCGAGATAGACACCACGACGTCCCTGACCGGCCACCTCCGGGCCGACGCCGCGGCCCTCGTCGCAGACATACTTCGCGGCGCGGGAGGCGATATCGCGCGGCACCAGGTTGCCGAACGAGGGATAGATCCGCTCCAGGTAGTAGTCGCGGGCGTCCTCGGAGAGCTGGCGCGGGTCCTTCGTGCAATCCTCGGCCGACTTCGGCACCCAGATCCGGCCGTCGTTGCGCAACGACTCCGACATCAGGGTGAGCTTCGATTGCGTCTCGCCCGAGACGGGGATGCAGGTCGGGTGAATCTGCGTATAGCAGGGGTTCCCGAAGTATGCCCCCTTGCGGTGGGCGCGCCAGGTGGCGGTGACGTTGCAGCCCATGGCGTTGGTGGAGAGGAAGAACACGTTGCCGTAGCCACCGGTGGCGAGCACGACGGCGTCGGCGATGTGGGCCTCGATCTTGCCGGTCACCATGTCCCGGGTGACGATGCCGCGGGCGCGACCGTTGTCCACGATCAGCTCGAGCATCTCATGGCGGGTATACATCGCCACGGTCTTGGCGTTGATCTGGCGCTCCAGGGCCTGGTAGGCGCCGATCAGCAACTGCTGACCCGTCTGGCCGCGCGCATAGAACGTGCGCTGCACCTGCACACCACCGAACGAACGGTTGTCGAGCAGACCACCGTATTCACGGGCGAACGGCACGCCCTGCGCGACGCACTGGTCGATGATGTTCACCGACACCTCAGCGAGGCGATAGACGTTGGACTCCCGGGCGCGGTAGTCGCCGCCCTTGACGGTGTCATAGAACAGGCGATAGACCGAGTCGCCGTCGTTGCGGTAGTTCTTGGCCGCGTTGACGCCACCCTGGGCCGCGATCGAGTGCGCACGGCGCGGGCTGTCCTGATAGCAGAAGCACTTGACGTTGTAGCCGGCCTCGCCCAGCGTGGCGGCGCCCGCGCCGCCGGCCAGGCCCGAGCCCACTACGATCACGTTCAGCTTGCGCCGGTTGGCGGGGTTGACCAGCTTCGCCTCGAACTTGCGCTTGCCCCACCGCTCGGCGATCGGGCCCGCCGGGGCCTTGGTGTCGCGGATCGGGTCGCCCTCGACATAGACGGCGTCGCCGTCCAGGCTGCCTCGAGTCTGAAGTGTGTCGGTCACAGCGTGATCCCTCCGAACAGAATGAAAGCCGGCCCGAGCAGGAAGCCGAGCGCGATGACCAGCGCGATGAGCAGGGCCACGGTGCTCCAGAAACGCCGGGCGCCGGGGCTGGTGTTCGCTCCGAGCGTGGCGAACGCGCTCCAGAAGCCATGGCGGATGTGCAGGCCGACGGCCACCATGGCGATGGCGTAGCTGATGAACACGATCGGGTTCTGGAAGCTCTCGACCACGCGCGGGAAGATCGTCTCCTGGCCGGGCGCAGTGTCGATTACGGGGTTGGCCGCGCCACCGATGGTGAAGTGCAGCAGGTGATAGATCACGAACAGCAGGATCGTGACCCCGCCCCAGCGCATGGTGTAGGACGCATAGGACCGCTGGATCGCCTTGCTGTTGGCATAGCGACGGCTACCGCCGGTCGCCTTCCGGGCCCGGGACCACAGGGAGAACGCCGACCACATGTGGACCAGGATCGCTGCCAGCAGGACCACGCGGATGATCCACAGCAGCCCCTCCTCCGGCAGGAGCGGATAGCCGATGACGCGCAGATAGTGCGCGTACTCGTCATAGGCCCAGGCACCGGTCTCCGGGTCACGACCCGAGAACATCTTGAGGTTGCCATACATGTGGATCAGCAGGTAACCCACCATGATCAGACCGCTGAGGGCCATCCAGAACTTGCGCACCACAGTGGAGCGCGCTGCCCTCTGTTGAGGTGTATGAGTTGGTGTTGTTGTCGCCACGGGGCCACCTTAGACCCACCGGTCGCTCCCGTTGGGCTCATCCATGAACTAAGGTCGACGCGTCTCGAATTCGTTATCCGGCAGCCGAAACCGGGCCCGCAGCAGTGCCGCTGGTATAGGTCCGGCCGGCCGAATATCCCCCGGCATTCAAGGACAATTCCGAAACAGTGACGAGCGTCACGCCTTTGCGCTGCAATCCGGCCAGGATCCCCGGCGTCGCCGCCACGGTGCTCGCATGGATGTCGTGCATGAGCACGATCGCGTTCGGCCCGACACCCTTGCCGTTGACCGCTGCGTCCTCGGTCTTGCCGGCATCTCGCGTGCGCCAGTCGAAGGTGTCGGCATCCCACATGATGATCGCCGCCCCACTCGCCCGGACCGCCTCGTCCACGGCCTGATTGTGCGAGCCATAGGGCGGGCGCAGGAGCATGGGCTTGCGCCCATAGGTCTGCTCCATGATGCCGGCATTGCCGACCAGTTCCCGGGTGACCTGCTCGGCACCGATCCGGGACAGGTCTGGATGCGTGACCGTGTGGGAGGCGACCTCGTTGCCGTCGGAGGCCACCTGCTTCGCGATCGTGGGATGCGCCTCGATCATGCGGCCCAGGTGGAAGAACGTGGCCGGTGCCTTCGCCTGCTGCAGCGCCTGCAGCACCTTCGGCGTGCCCTCGGCGGGGCCGTCGTCATAGGTCAGCGCCACACACGTCAGCTGACGGCAGTCGGGCCCGACCGCGGTGGACGGCCGCCCCGAGGCGGACTCCACGGCCGCGGCCTCGACCGGCTCCGCGCCCGGCGCCGGCGTACCGTCGAAGGCCGCCGGGCCCACGCTCGCCGCGGCGGCGCGCCGTCCGAAATCGGACAGGAACGGCGCGGCCTTCTCGGGCGGCACCCGGACCGCGACCGCTTCGTCGGTCACGGTGCCCGCCCCGAACTGGGCGACCAGCGCGCCATCGGGGGCGAAGCCCAGCATCGGACCGCTCCCCTGCGGCGCCGGCGCGGACCCCAGCGCGTCGTCCAGCCGGTCCTTCTTCACCTTCCGGTGCTTCTTCGCGGCCTTGCGCAGCTCGTCGCTGAAGGCCGCCCACTGGTCCTCGCGAATCAGGATCGGGGAGGAGAACACGCGCTTGCTGCCGGCGTCATACCAGACCAGCACGGGCTGGCTGCGGTCCTGATCGCCGGCCGTCCACGTCGGCGTCACCACGATCCCGAGCACGCCCGGGCCCGAGGCCACCACGTGATAATCCACGCTCACCTTCGTCGCCTGGTCCCACGCCGCCACCCGCAGACCGCGTTCCCGGAGCACCTCCATGGCTGACGTCATCTGCCGGGCCGTGGCGATCATCGGCACCTCGGCGCGCAGGTTGCGCGACTCATCGGCATAGACCGTGGGCGCCAACCCCCGGACCAGAGCGAGGTCCACGACCGTGAAGTCGGGAGATATCGCGGCCGATCTCCCGACCGCCGTCGACTGGTCCGCGACCGTTCGTTCCGTCGTGGCGGGGCCACAGGCACTCAGCGACACCGCCAGAGCGGCCGCCGCGACAGCGATGCGCAGGGGTCTCCCCATTGGACTCCTCCGAAGAGCTGGGTTAGCCGTCATCGTAGATCTGAGAATCCTGCTAAACCGCGCAGCCGCGCCGAGCGAAAAGATAGAGGATCAGATTTTCGCGTTCCCGCGGGAACGTCAGCGGGTTCCCCAGGCGCCAACCATGGCGGTCGCCGGCTGGACGCCAGGGCTGCCCACCTGGCGCTTCTCCGGCAGGACCATCACGTCATCGGGCAGCCACAGCGGGACGACGGGCAGCCGCTCGGCAAGCAGCTCGTCGGCGGCCCAATAGGTCTGCTGCCGCTCGGTCGCGACCGTCTGACCGCGGCCCTCGGCCAGCAGCCGGTCCAGCGCCGGATCGCACAATCCGCTGGGGGCCCGGCCACAGCTCACCCAGGACTCGATCAGCACCGGATCGGGCATCGGCATCCGATAGGTCTCGATCACCGCGTCAACCTGCGGATCGGCCCAGACCGCAGCCCGCTCGCCGACCGGGCGCACCGTCACCCTCGCGCGTACGCCCACCTCCGCCAGGTCCGCGACCACCGCATCCCAGACCCCTCGGGCAGAATCCGCGGTCAGCGCGACGATGCTCAGCTCGCCGGACTCTGTCCAGCCAGCCTGCGCAAGCAGCTCGCGCGCCCGCTGCGGATCGTGGGGATAGCGAGCCCGCTGGGGCGAGTTGGCCCAGTCGGGCGTGAACAGGACCGAGTCGACGACCCGGCCGTGGCCGCCCAGGTGCTCGGCGAGAATCCCTTCGCGATCGATGGCGTACGCCAGGGCTTGGCGCAGCCGGACATCCGCCAGCGGCCCGCGGCCACTGAGCCCGACCAGGGTGCTCCCCGGAGCCTGCACGGTGCGATAGCCCTCGGGCGGGTTGCCGACCTCACCGAGGGGCACGTCGACCGCGACGCCCACCTCACCCTCGGCGAGTGCGGCCAGCACCTGTCCGGGTGGGCTGACTCGCGCGACCACGTGATCCAACCGGGTGAAGGGCTTGACCTCGGCGTTGGGTTTGAGTGTGACCTGATCGCCCCCCTGCCAGGCGTCGAAGACATAGGGCCCCGAGCCGACGGCGGGCTCCCGGAAGAGGTCGGCATTCTGCAGGTCCTGGCCGGCATAGACATGGCGCGGCAGGACGAAGAGGCCGGTGAGGCGGCTGAGATAGTGCGGATCCGGGTCGGTCAGGGCGATCACCGTGCTGCGGGAGGTATCGGCCGTGATCCCGGCGACATGCTGAGCCCGCCCCTCGTGGAACTCGCGCGCGCCCCTGATCTGCAGCAGCGCGGGCAGCAGGGGCGAACGGCTGCCCGGACGCAGATGCGCCTCGACGGTGAACAGCAGGTCAGCGGCCCCCATCTGATGCGACCCGTCGCTCCACAGGTCGCGGCGCACGTTGACCAGATGCCGCTGACCGTCCTCGATCGACAGCCACCACGTTGCCATCCTGGGGATCAGCCGCCCGTCGACCGCGGTGACAAGCGGCTCGAAGTGCATGGCGGCGAGCATCTGGTCGGCCGTGCCGGGGGGTGCGAAGGGGTCGAACCCGCCCGGCCGCTCGGGCAGCTGCACGGTCATGGAACCGGTCGGCCCGCTCGTCGCGGCCCTGGCCTCGGCGGCCTGTTGGGGCGGCACGGGGCCGGGGCCGCAGGCCGCGAGCAGGGTCATGAGCAGCACCCCGAGGGCGGCGGTGATGGCCGCGCCGGCGCGCGAGCGGACGGACGTGCGTCGCATCAATTTGCTGACCCCCTGTTCGCCTCGATGCTCCGCGCCATCCTAAGGGCCCTCGCCCAGCAGGTCGGGACGCCGTTCACGGGTCAGCGCGAGTGCCTGCTCACGTCGCCAGGCCGCGATCCGGGCGTGGTGACCGGAGAACAGGATCTCCGGCACGGCCTGGCCGCGCCACAGCGGCGGCTTGGTGAAGACCGGATATTCCAGCAACCCGTCCTGCCCGGTGGAATGGGACTCCTCGAGCAGCGACTCCGGATTGCCGATCACGCCGGGGATCAGCCGCACGATCGCCTCGACCATGACCAGCACCGCGACCTCGCCGCCATTGAGGACATAGTCGCCGAGGCTCACCTCGGCGACGCGCATGCGCTCGCGGGCATGGGGGACGACTCGCGCGTCGATGCCCTCATAGCGACCGCAGGCGAACAGCAGATGGCGCTCGGCCGCCAGGCCATAGGCCGTCGTCTGGTCGAACCGCTGTCCCGAAGGCGTGGGCACGACAAGGAGCGTGTCGGGGCCGGCCAGGGCGTCCAGCGCCTCGCCCCACGGCTCGGGCTTCATGACCATCCCCGCACCCCCGCCATAAGGGGTGTCGTCGACCGTGCGGTGCCGGTCGTGGGTCCAGTCGCGGAGATCGTGTACGCCCAGGTCGACGATCCCGGATTCGATCGCCTTGCCCACCAGGGACAGCGACAGCGGGGCGAAGTAGTCGGGGAAGATGCTCACCACATCCAGGCGCAGACTCATGGGGCGGGGTCGTTCCCGTCGTTTCCGTCGTTCTCGTCGTCCGCGTCGCTGAGCAGGCCGGCGACATCGGCGAGCGTGAGCGTCCGGGTCGCAAGGTCCACGCTCGGCACGAGGGCCGTGACGAACGGCACGAGCCGCTCCTCCCCTGTCGGGGTCCGGATCACGAGGAGATCCTGGGGGCCGTGCTGGACCCGGCGGACTTCTCCACCCACCTGACCGTCGGCCGTGTGGACGGTGAGGCCGATGAGATCGCGATCCCAATATTCGTCATCCTCGCTCGGTGGATCTTCCACCGGCACGTCGGCCAGCAGCAGCATCCCGCGAAGGCTCTCGGCAGCCGTGCGATCGAGCACGTCGGCGAAGCGGACCAGCAGGCGCCCCGAGTGCCAGCGAGAGCTCTCGACGGTCAGGATGCGGGGCCCGGCTTCCTCGCGCAGGACCGTCCCGGGGGCGAACCGGCGCTCGGGCTCATCGGTGCGCGGCTCGACGGTGAGGTCGCCGCGGATGCCGTGCGCGCGGCCGATCCGGCCGACGAGGACTTCCACGGTGGGCTGCTGGGGCTCGTTCACGATGTCTCCTGTGCTGCCGGCGGACAACGGGGCGCCGACGCGAACGCCCCGCTGCGCAGATGCAGCGGGGCGGCGTGCTGGTGCGGGTGTCGGGTCAGCGGCGACCGCGGCCACGGGAGCCACCGGAGCGGGGGCGCCGGTCGACATCGAGGAAGTCGACGCGGATCTGCTCCCGGCCGGCGAGGGCGGCCACCACGGTGCGCAGCGCCTGGGCCGTGCGGCCCTGGCGGCCGATGACCTTGCCGATGTCCTCCGGATGGACCCGGACCTCGAGCATCCGGCCCCGACGCAGATCCTTGTCGCGGATCCGCACGTCATCGGGGTTGGTCACGATGCCGCGGACCAGGTGTTCGAGTGCGTCAGCGAGCATGCTCAGGCCTGCTCGGTGGCGTCGGTCTCGGCGGCGGGCTCGTCGCCGGCCTCAGCCTCAGCCTCAGCGGCCGGGGCCTCCTCGGCGGCGGGCTCGTCCTTGGCCTCCGACTTCTTGGCGGAGAACGCATCCACACTCGGAGCGCCCTCACTCTTGGCCAGCGCCGCGTTGAAGATCTCGGTCTTGTTCGGCTTCTCCGGCTGCGGATCGATGCCCGACGGGCTGTCGTCACCGCTGAACTTCTGCCAGTCGCCGGAGCGCTTGAAGATGGCGACCACGGCCTCGGTCGGCTGTGCGCCGACGCCCAGCCAATACTGCGCGCGATCGGAGTTGACCTGGATGAACGACGGGTCGTTCTTCGGGTGGTAGAGGCCGATCTCCTCGATCGCCCGGCCGTCCCGCTTCTTGCGGGAGTCCATGACGACGATGCGATAGTGCGGGGAGCGGATGGCGCCCATCCGCTTCAGTCGAATTTTGACAGCCACGTGGGTGGAATCTCCTGTATGGATCCCCGAAATCTCTTCGGGGGAGTCGGGTGAGGCACGACCACCGTGTGGGGCACAGCGGTGCGGGACTCGGATGGATCGGCGACCCTGCGGGTTGAGAGGGCACCACAAAGTCACAGACGCGCCCGCCATTGTGCCACACCGCGCCCGCCCGCGCGAAACCGTGGCTCATGGCGGGACCGGCAGCAGGCCCAGACACCAGTGCGCAATCCCCGCGCCCGCGGCACCGATGAGCAGACTGGTGAACGTGCCGAGGATGAACCGCTCCGCGGTGCCGTCGGCGGCCTTCAGGTCGGGATAGCGGGCCAAGCCCTTGACCGCCACGATCGCGGCCATTCCGGCGGGAAAGCCGGCGAGCAGCGTGGCATAGGTGCCGACGCGCTCCAACCAGCCGATCGCCTTGCCGCCGCGCAGCAGCGCACCGGCGGCCTCGAGGTCGGTCACGGGCTCGGTGGCATCGTCGCCGATCGCCTCGGCCGTCAGTTCGGGCGTGGGTTCGCCGCGGGGCAGCGCCTGCTGGGAGTCACCGGCGACCCGGAAGACCCACCGCACGAACGGATCGCCCACCAGCACCGCGAGCAGCCCCCAGGCCCCCACGATGGCCCAACGCGCCAACGTCCACCACGGTTCACTCATGACCAGCACCCTAGAGATCGGCCCCGACATTTCCGACGCCCGCGAGCAGAGCTGAGGCGAGCTCGGCCCCGCGTACGCCCTCCCGCCAATAGGCCCGAGCCAACCGCTGGCTGACCGCCGACTCCGACACGCCCAACCGCTCGGCGATCTCCGCCTGCGACTTCCCCGCATCGACTTCGTCGACGACCTCCCAGCCCTTGTCGCTGCGCCGCGACAGGAGCGTGCGCACCAGAATCAGTGCTGCCTCGGCATTGGCGATCGCCGGCCGGTCGTCCTCGGCCGCGGCGATCAGCGCCAGGGCGGCGGGCGCGCGGGCGGCGGCTTCGACAGCGGCTCGGGCCGCGAGGTAGGCAGGGCCGCGCGCCTCCCGGGTGCTCACGACGGCCACGTTCTCCACCTCGCCGAACCCGATGCCGATCCGCCACCCCGGGGAGTCCAGGCCGGCCGCCGCGTCGATCCGCGCGAGGCCCTCGACGAGGCGGACGATCGGGGCTCCACTGCGGAGCAGCCCCTGAATTTCGTCTCCGGCGGTGCGTTCGAAGGACAGGACGCGGTCCGCGAGCTCCTCGGTCACCGCCAGCGCGGCGGGCACCCGGTCGGGTTGCCGCCGGCTGCGCCGCTGGTCGATATTGACCACCCATGCGCGACTTAAGGCTTCTGGCTTCATGTTTCTAGCTTAAGCCATGAGCCTTATTCACAGGACGATATGGCCGCGCAGCACCAC
>JAUNRO010000116.1 GCA_030544185.1 Propionibacteriaceae bacterium
GGCGTTGCGGGAGGTGGACATGCGGCTCTCGTCGCGGATCGAGCGCTCGGCGAGCGCCTCGTCCAGCGTGAGGGCGGTCGTCCAGAGCGTCTCGGACTGCCCGTCGATCGTCAGGCGGAGCTCACGGCCATAACGGACCGAGATCCGCTGGCCATCGGTGAGCGCATCGTCGACGCCGGGCGCGACCAGATCGTGCTCGCCGAGGGTGATGCCCTGATCGTCCAGGACATCACCGACGGTGCCGTCCCAGGTGCGGACCTTCATTGGCACGCCGTCCTGGCTCAGTTCGATGTCCTTGGCCAGTGCCTGAGCGGCACCGAAGACACCGCCCGAAGCCACCAGAACGCCACCGGCGATTGCCAGAGGAATGACCTTGCGCACTCGATTTCTCCCAACAGGTTTCGTCTCCCCGGCAGGCCAAGCGAGCGGACATACCGGATGAATCGTCACGAAATGGTAACGCCAGTCTCAGACGATTCGGAAATCCGCGGGTGGATCCGGTTCACTCCGCGGCACGCACCCGGAACCCTCGCAGCCGCAGACTGTTGCTGACCACGAACACCGAACTGAAGGCCATCGCGGCTCCCGCGATCATCGGGTTGAGCAGTCCGAGGGCCGCGATCGGCAGTGCCGCGACGTTGTAGGCGAACGCCCAGAACAGGTTTCCCTTGATCGTGCGCAGCGTCCGGCGGGAGAGGCGGATCGCGTCTGCGGCCAGCCGCACATCACCGCGGACGAGCGTCAGGTCGGCGGCCTCGATCGCCGCATCGGTGCCGGTGCCCATGGCGATGCCGAGGTCGGCGGTGGCCAGGGCCGCGGCATCGTTGACACCGTCGCCGACCATTGCGACCCGCCGGCCCCGGGCCTGCAGGTCGGTGACGGCATCGACCTTGTCCTGGGGCATGACCTCGGCAGTGACGTGGTCGATGCCGACCTCGCGCGCGACCCGCTGGGCTGCGGCCGCGGAGTCGCCGGTGAGCAGGTGCGGCTCCAGGCCGAGCTCGCGGAACCAGCGGACTGCGCCCGCGGCACCGGGCTTGACGGTGTCGGACAGATCCAGCAGCCCGAGCGGGTGGCCGTCGATCAGCACGAGGATGCTGGAGCGCCCGTCCGCCCGGGCCTCGCGTTCGGCCTCGGCGAGGCGCGGCGGCAGCTCGGGGAGCAGGTTGGCCCGTCCGACGCGGACCCGGCGCCCGTCGACGACCGCGTCGACGCCGATCCCCGGGGTGTTGCGGAAGTCCTCGGGCGCGGAGAGCCGCAGGCCGCGCGACTCGGCGTACGCCACGACGGCCTTGGCGACCGGATGCTCCGAACCGGCCTCCGCGGAGGCCGCGAGGCGGATCCACTCATCGTCATCGGACAGCCCGTGCGCGGCGGCGACCTGGAGCTCGCCGGTGGTCACGGTGCCGGTCTTGTCGAGGACGATCGTGTCCACGGTGCGGGTGGACTCGAGGGTTTCGGGACCCTTGATGAGGATGCCGGCGCGGGCGCCGCGGCCGGTGCCGACAAGCAGCGCGGTCGGGGTCGCGAGGCCGAGCGCACAGGGGCAGGCGATGATCAGGACCGCGACCGCGGCCGTGAACGCGAATCCGGCACCGGCGCCGGCGACCAGCCAGCCGACGAGCGTGACGACGGCCAGCACGATGACGATGGGAACGAAGACCGCTGAGATGCGGTCGGCGAGGCGCTGGGCCTGGGACTTCCCGGTCTGGGCGTCGGAGACCAGGCGCGCGATCTGGGCGAGCTGGGTTTCTTCCCCCACGCGCGTGGCCCGGACGACCAGGCGGCCGTCGGTGTTGAGGCAGCCGCCGATGACCGTGTCGCCGGGGGCGACGTCGACGGGGAGGGATTCGCCGGTGATCATCGAGGTGTCGACCCCCGAGGCGCCGCGGACGATCTCGCCGTCGGTGGCGATCTTCTCCCCGGGGCGGACGACGAACTCGTCGCCCGTCTGCAGCTGATCAATGGGGATGCGGGTCTCCACGCCGTCGCGGACGACCGCGACATCCGCAGCGCCCAGCGTGAGCAGCGCGCGGACCGCCTCGCCCGCCGACCGGCGCGAGCGGGCCTCGAAATAGCGCCCGGCAAGGATGAACGTGATGATCGCTGCGGCCGCCTCGAAATAGATGTTGCCGAGACCATCGCTGCGCTCGAGAGTGAAGCTGAACTCGTGGGTCATGCCGATCATCCCGGCGTGGCCGAAGCACATGGCGAAGAGCGACCAGAAGTATGCGGCGAGGGAGCCCATCGAGATCAGCGTGTCCATGGTCGTCGCGCCGTGGCGCAGGTTGACCAGCGCCGAGCGGTGGAAGCGCAGCCCGCCATAGAGGACGACCGGGGTGGTGAGGACCAGCACGACCCACTGCCAGGCGGGGAACTGGAGCGCCGGCACCATCGAGATCGCCACGACCGGGACCGACAGCACGCCCGACATGATGAGATCGCGGCGGAGCCGGATCACCGGATCGGGCCGCTCGGGCGCATTGGGCTGCGGCACCGCAGCCTGATAACCCGTTTTCTCCACCACCGCGAGCAGATCCTCGACGGGGACCGGCCGCTGGAGGTCGATGCGGGCCTTCTCGGTCGCATAGTTCACCGAAGCGGTGACCCCGTCGACCTTGTTGAGCTTCTTCTCGATGCGGACCGCGCAGGAGGCGCAGGTCATGCCCTCGATGTCGAGTTCGAGGGTGTCCGGGCGGGCGTGCGGCGTCCGGCGGGGATCGCGGGCAGTGGTCTGCTGGTCGGTCATTGGGCAACTTCCTGGACTGGTGACCGATCCTCCGAGGATCCTTGGGCGGGCAGCTCGAAGAGACCGGTGGAACAAGTGCGGTGGCCGGTCGGCTGAGGCTGGGCGTCGTGCCGATCGGCAGATCAGAGATGGAGTACGCCCCCGGTTTGCGGTTGCGGGGCTTCGGGTGTCGGCCGGATCGGCGGATCAGGCCTCGACGACCGTGTAGTCGCCGGCTTCGGCGACGGCCTCGGTGATCGCGGACAGCGGCAGCCGCTCGTCGGACTCGATGAGCATCGCACCGTCGAGCTGGACGTTGACAGCCTTGACGCCGTCCAGGGCGCCGACTTCCTCGGTGACGGCGCTCACGCAGTGGCCGCAGGTCATCCCGGAGACGGTGTAGTTGGTGGTGGTCATGGGGTCCTCCTGGAAGGGATTTCGGTCTCGGACGAAATTTAGAGGGACAAGGTCACGATCGGACCAGGCGGGCGATGGCGTCGCTGGCCTCGGTGATCTTCAGATCGGCATCCGCGCCGCCGGACTCGATGGCGTGGGCGACACAGTGATGGAGGTGCTCGTCGAGCAGGTTCAGCGCGACCGACTCAAGGGCCTTGGTCGCGGCGGAGATCTGGGTGAGGACGTCGATGCAGTATTTGTCCTCCTCGACCATCCGCTGCAAACCGCGGATTTGCCCTTCGATGCGGCGCAGGCGCTTGAGATGGGCCTCTTTGGTGTCGTGATAGCCGGGGTCGTGCGCAACGCTTGCCATGTCGCCATGGTACCCCTAGGGGGTAGGTGTATTCAAACGCCGATCACTGCCGTTTGCGCTTTACCACACAACGGAAACAGTTGTCCACACGGAAGGCGAGTTATGCACAGGTGAGGCCCTTTAGCCCTCGCGAAACTGCCTTGTCAAACGCTAAGAACAGGCTGAGCAACGCCTGGAAATCTCCGCGAAGATTCTTTCATCCACAGCCTGTGGCTGACGTATTCCCTAGTCAGATGGCTATTACTGGTTCGTTAAGGAAGCCGTCCACAGGTCCATGCCCAATCCGTGCACAACCCGACTGGCACATTCCCCAGCTCATCCACAGGGCCTGTGGATAACTTGGTTGGCAGGTGGCCCAAGAGGGCCTAGCGTGGCTCCGTCCAGCCGCGCACGGGCTGTCGGCCGACGTTGTCGGACCCGCCCTCTAGCGTCGGAGTCAGGCCAGCGAGGGATAGGAGGGGGGGCCCGCGTGACCACCGACTTCAAGGACTTCACCGACGAACTCAGCGACACCGCCGAACCGCGCGGCGGGATGGACCGGATGCCGCCGCAGGACAATGACGCGGAGCAGGCTGTCCTGGGGTCGATGCTGACCAGCAAGGATGCGATCGCCGATGTCCTGGAGACGGTCAAGTCGGCGGACTTCTATCACCCGGCACACGAATACATCTTCTCGGCGATCCTCGATCTCTATGGCCGCGGCGAACCCGCCGATCCGATCACGGTGGCGAACGAGCTCACCCGCACGGGCATGCTGCAGCGGGCGCGGGGCCCGCTCTATCTCCACGATCTGTTCGCGAAGGTGTCCGTCGCCGCCAACGCCGGCTATTACGCCCGGATCGTGCGCGAGAAGGCGATCCTGCGCCGGCTGGTGGAGGCATCGCTGAAGATCGCGCAGTTGGGATACGCCGGGGAGGGCGATGTCGCCGACATCGTCGACCGGGCCCAGGCCGCGGTCTATTCGGTGACCGACGGCAACACCGCCGAGGACTATCAGCCCCTGTCCGAGCTGCTCGAGGCCACCCTCGACGAGATGGAGGCGCTCAGCTCGCGGTCGGGCGAAATGGCTGGCGTGCCCACCGGATTCATCGAACTCGACGAGCTCACTAACGGCCTGCACGGTGGGCAAATGGTGATCCTGGCCGCCAGGCCCGCCGTTGGGAAATCGACCCTAGGGCTTGATTTCGCGCGCGCCTGCTCGATCCGGAATGGCATGACCTCGGCGATCTTCTCGCTCGAAATGAGCAAGGTCGAGATCACCATGCGTCTGCTCTCGGCCGAGGCCCAGATCCCGCTCAACCACATCCGCAAGGGCACGATGAGCGAGGAGGACTGGCAGCGGGTGGCGAACAAGATGGCCACGATCTCCTCTGCGCCGCTCTATATCGACGACTCCCCCAACCTGACGATGATGGAGATCCGGGCGAAGGCCCGGCGGCTGAAGCAGAAGCACGACCTCAAGCTCATCGTCATCGACTATCTGCAGCTGATGACTTCCGGCAAGAAGGTCGAATCCCGCCAGCTCGAGGTGTCAGAATTCTCGCGCCAGATCAAATTGCTGGCGAAAGAATTGGATGTTCCCGTCGTCGCAATGTCGCAGCTCAACCGTGGACCCGAACAGCGAACCGACAAGAAACCGATGGTCAGCGATCTTCGCGAATCCGGTTCGCTCGAACAGGACGCGGACATCGTCATCCTGCTGCATCGCGAGGACATCTATGACAAGGAGTCCCCGCGCCTGGGCGAGGCCGACTTCATTGTGGCCAAGAACCGAAACGGCCCCACCCGGACCGTCGTCACCGCGTTCCAGGGGCATTACTCCCGTTTTGTGGACATGCAGCACTGACCCGGCGGCGCTAGCTTTCCGGTCCTCTCCCTCGGCTGTGACGCGCCTTGTCACCCATCCTCGCCCCATGCATCGGGGTCACCGCCACCACAGATCTGGTGGTCATGTCTCCCGGATCACCGTGACGTCCATCGGCATCCGGCGCGCCCGCCGAAGCCGACCCTGGAGCAGATGGGCCAGGCCCCGCGTCACCATCGTGCGACGGCGCAGATCGCGGAACTCCCGGCGGTCGCTGGTGACGAGGTCCAGCAGGGGCCGGGCGGCGATTTCGGGTGACTGCCCCCAGAGCGCCGCGACGATCGGCAGTGCCTTGATCTGTTCCTCGAATCCAGGCTGCGTGCTGACACGGCCGAGCATGTCGGTGAGCACGAGGCCGGGATTCATTCCGTGGACGCGGACGCCGGTGCCCTTCACCTCTCCCTGCAGCGCGCGCGAGAAATTGCGGATCCACGCCTTCGAGGAGGCGTACGCGTTCTGCAGCGGAACCGGGCCGTTGTCGCCGCGGCCATAGAGGTTGACGAGGTCGCCGTGGCCCTGGTCGAGGAAGACGGCCAGGGCGACCCGCGAGCCATAGAACGTGCCGAGGATGTTGGTGCGGACGACGCGCTCGAAGTCGGCGACCGGGGTGGTCACCGTCGGGCCATAGACCCCGGCCGCGCCGGCGTTGTTGACCCAGATATCGAGTACGCCATGGCGGAGTGCCTCGTCGCGCACTCGCTCGACATCCGCGAGCACGCCCACGTCCGCGGCCAGACCGTGAGCCCGGAGCCCGCTGTCGCGGAGCTCGGCCGCTGCGCGCTCGACCACCTCGCCCGTGCGGGCAGTCAGCACGACGGTCGCGCCATGTCGGCCCAGCAGCCGGGCAAACTCCAGCCCCAGGCCCCGCGAACCGCCCGTGATGACCGCGACCCGGCCCGCCAGCACCGTCGCTTCATTCCCCATACGCATCAAAGTAGGCCACCTCGCGCCTCGGCGGTGGCCCCGAACAAAGAAGTGGGCCTAGGGTTGTGGGGTCAGCGAACCATCCGCCGAGGAGCTACCGATGCCGGACCTCACCGCGCCGTCCGCCTTCATGGAACTGCTGGACATCAGGTTCGACGAGATCACCCCCGGGACCGTGCGCGGTTCGGTCGCCGCCGACGAACGCCACCATCAACCGTGGGGAGTCGTCCACGGCGGGCTCTACACGACCGTCATCGAGACCTTTGCCACCACCGGGGCCTACGAAGCGGTCAAAGAGGGCGGCCAGCTCGCGGTCGGTGTCGCGAACGCGACTGATTTCCTCCGCCCGCATCGCACCGGCCGACTCGACGTGACGGCAACCGCCATCAACCAGGGGCGCAGCCAACAACTCTGGCAGGTCGAGATGCGGCGCGAGGACGGCAAACTCGTCGCCCGCGGGCAGGTCCGGCTGCAGAACATCGACCCCGCCTGAGCTGGCGGCTGGCGATCAGGTCAGCGGACCACGGCCCGCCCGGAGGAGGTCCAAGCCCCGATCCCCCCGTCCAGGTGATAGGTCGAGGTGAAGCCCTGCCCCGCCATGATGTCCACCGCCGTCGCAGAACGGCTGCCGCTGCGGCAATAGACGGCATAGGGCACCGTCTTGTCGAGCTCGGCAATGCGCTGTTCGAAGTCGGCCCCGTTCACGTCGATGTTCACCGCGCCGGGCAAATGCCCCTGCGCGTATTCCTCCGGGCTCCGCACATCGAGGACGACCGTGTCCGGCTGCTCCACCGCCGCGGCGAACCCATCGGCGTCGAGCGTGGCGCCGTTTTCGGGCGGCCCGTCGCCGGACGATCCGGATGATTCGGGCGATTCAGCCGCGCAGGCCGTCAGGCCCGCGAGGGCCGAGATAGGCAGCAGGGCGAGCAGCGTTCGGCGCTGGATCACGAGTTCCCCTTCCGACGGGACCGGCGGAGCGGACGGGCGTACGCCCCGGGCCTTGGCCACCCGGCCATTATCCCCCGCTGGCTGCGCGACCCGGTCAGACCTTCGGCGCGCGGTCCGCCGGCCGCTGCCCGTCACCGGTCTCCGGTGTCGGAGCGTCCGTGGTGGAGGGTGACTCGGGACGGCGCTCGGGGCGGACACCGGGCAGGCCTCCCTCGGCGAACCGCTCGGCATACTCCTCCTCGGCCACCGACCGGCGATCGAACTCGGCATCCTGTTCCTTGCAGATCGAAGGCCAGCGCATGACCTTCCACAGCACGCCACCGACGATCGCCCCCACCAGCGCCGGCACGATCCAGCCGAAGCCCGCGGAGGCGAGCGGGATCGCCTGATAGATCGAGACCAGCCAGCTGGGCAGGGTGCCGCCGGTCATGTCAGCGATCACCGCTGCGGATTCATAGAGGCTGACGATGAGCGCGAGCAGGGCGGAGCCCTTCCAGACCCCGTCGTTGGGGATGAGGCGCCGGCTGAGGCCGAGGATGACGAGGAGGATGGAGACGGGATACATGGCCATGAAGATCGGGCCGGCGATCGCGACGATGCGTTCGACGCCGCCCATGGCCTGGAAGACACCGACCACCGCAACCGCAATGAGCGCGACGCGATAGGGCACCTTGCCCTTGGTGCCGTCCTCGACGAACCCGGCCACGACGGTCATCAGGCCGATCGCCGTCGTCAGGCAGGCGAGCGCAACCGCGACGGCCAGCGCATAGGTGCCGATCGAGCCGGAGAGCAGGCGGATGAGACCGACCAGCAGGGCGGTGCGCTCGGTGTCGGCAGGGAAGTGCGAGTTGCCGCTCGCGCCGAGATATTCCAGCCCGCCATAGACCAGGAACAGCGCGAGCGCGCCGACGCCGCTGGCCGCGAGGACCATGACGATGTTGCGCTTCGGCGAGGCGTACCCCTTCTGGGCCATCGCCGAGACGAAGATCGTCGCGCAGAGCAGGCCGGTGAGGATGTCACCCATCTGATAGGCCTCGGTGAACGCCATATAGAACGGGTTCTCCAGCCCGGTCGGCACCGGCTCGCCGACCGGCCGCACCACCGCGAGCGTGACCAGGGTGAGCAGGATGGCCAGCAGCAGCGGGGTCAAGACCTTGCCGATCCGGTCGGCGATCGCCCCCTGATCGAAGGCGACGAAGACCGCGATCGCAAAGAACACCACCACCGCGATGAACCGGCCCACCATGTTGTCGGCGGCGGGCACAAGCGTCCGCACGCCGATCTCGTAGGCCACGGCCGAGGTCCTCGGGATCGTGATGAGGGTGCCGACCCCGATCATCACCAGGATGTTATAGACGATGTAGAACCACGGCGCGATCGGTTGAGCCAAAGACTTGAATGTGCCGCCGCTGTTGGCGACCGCCGTCACGGCCAGGACCGGCAACAGGATGCCTGCCAGCGTCAGTCCCAGCAGGCCGATGGGCCAGTCCGGCCCGGTCGATGCCCCGATATAGGGCGGGAAGATCAGATTGCCGGCACCGAAATAGATCGCGAATATCGCGAATCCGACCACCAGCGCGTCGGAGAGAGCCTTGCGTCGACTGATTCTGGCCATGGCGGCCTCCTGCGCTGCGAGCCAGCTGATTCGGCTCATCGTAGGGGAAGGCCTCACGCCGGGTCCGAAAAAGCCGCTTTATCCGCAGGGAGCCG
>JAUNRO010000117.1 GCA_030544185.1 Propionibacteriaceae bacterium
CCTGCCCTGGAGGCCAAAGGCGTGGCGCTAATCCTGTCCGGGGACGACAACATCATCGAGATCCATTTGAGCGATGGACACTTCGCTACCCGATCCGGATTCCGCGTGGGCCAGACCTACGGAGAACTCAGACGAATCTACGGGGATGATGTCAAGGTCAGGAACAAGGACGGCAATGGGGGCCCATTCCAAGCCGCCACCATTATCGCCGGCGGGCGCGAGCTCGTCTTCTTCAAAGATTGGGACGAAAAAGACTACTCGGCGAGCACCCGCATCACCTCCATCCTGCTCATGCCGCCGTCCTCGGGCATCTATGGCGAATGCTGACGACTGCGCTCGCGCCACAGACGGGTAGAGTGAACGGTTGGACGAGGCGGCCAGGCGATCGCGGCGCCCTTCTTCGGGAGGCGCCGAGGAAAGTCCGGACTCCACAGAGCGGGGTGGTGGGCAACACCCACCCGGGGTGACCCGCGGGCAAGTGCCACAGAAAACAGACCGCCCCTGGCGTACGCCGGGGGTAAGGGTGAAAAGGCGGTGTAAGAGACCACCGGCACCCCAGGTGACTGGGGTGGCCAGGTAAACCCCACCCGGAGCAAGACCAGACAGGGGACGTCCGAGGGCTGCTCGCCCGAGTTCCCGGGTAGGTCGCACCAGGCCGCCGGCAACGGCGGTCGCAGATGGATGATCGCCCTCGACAGAATCCGGCTTATCGGCCGCCTCGTCCCTCGCTCAGCACGTGCTCGGGTCAGAAGAGCCGGGACTCCCGGGGGTGCTCCTGATAGAACGCGTCCAGCACGTTCTTGGGAATCCGGCCGCGGTCGGAGACCTCGATCCCCTGCAGATCGTCGCGGTCGGAGTTCTCGACGAAATCGCGGATGCGCTGCCGCTGTTCCCGCTTCTCCTCCGGTGACGCGGACACGGTCGAGGCCGCCGCCTGGCCGCTGCGACGAGCCGGCTGCTCCTGATAATGCGCAGGCACCGGCTCCTTGCCCTGCAGGAATTCGGTGACGAGCTGCTCGAGCTTGTCGGCACTCTCCGCACCCAGGTGAACATCGGCCCACTGCAGATCCCCGAGGACAACCCGAATAGTTTCGTGCGGGCCATGTGCGGGCAACTCAATACCGGAATGATCGTCGGTGATAAGCGTCTTGACAGCCATAAAACCCACCCTAGGGCCAAAAAACATGAATGCGCCAATCTGCCACCCGGGCATTCCGAAAAGACGGCCCGAGCGCTGATCGTGCGCTCGGTCGAGAGAACGATCAAATCGGCTGTTTCAGCCGTCCAGTTTGGCGGCGATGGCGGCGGGGAATCCGCCCCGAGCGATCGGGCCCCAGCGTTCGGGGGTGATCCGGAGCAGCGACTTCTCCTGCGTCTTCATCGCGGCGCGGTATTCGTCCCAATCCGGGTGCTCACCACTGATACAGCGGAAATAGTCGACCAGCCCTTCGATGCTCTCCGGCTGGTGCAGGACCTCCGCCGTGCCGTCGATCTGGACCCAGGCCTCGTTCCACTCATCGGAGATCACACACAGGCTGACCAAGGGGTCCCGCTCAGCATTGCGGGTCTTGGCGCGCCCGGGATAGGTCGAGATCACGATCCTGCCGTCACCATCCACACCGCCGGTGACGGGCGAGAGCTGCGGCATGCCGTCGCTGCGCCGGGTCATCAGAATCATCTTGTGCCGCGGTCGGACGAAATCGAGCAGTTCGGCGAGCTCGACGGTCGTGTTGGTGGCAATCTTGCGGGCCATGGCGCCTCCTCGTGCGGTCGTGTCCTGCTGATCGTCGATAGTGGCCATCCTGCACCGGAGGCATCATGCGGTGCCCGTCGCCCCCCGGTGGGTGAGAGAACGCGCTCCGGGTGTTACAAAGGATGGGTGTGCGAATATTGCGGTTGCCACCAGAACCCGTTCATCGCCCAGCTGATGGATGAGCACGACCAGTTGTCCTCGCTCGGCGACTCCGCGGTGCGTGCTCTGGAGCAGGGCGACACCGCCGCGGCCGCCAAGGATCTGCGGGAGTTCGACGCCCTGTTGCGCAAGCACAACGACCTCGAAGAGCGCGGCATCTTTGCCGCGATGCGCGAACTCGGTGAGTTCGTGGAACTCATCGACGAACTCGAGGGCGAACACACCGATCTGCATACCCGGCTGGACGAGTTCGACGCTGCGCCGCCGATCGACGAACTCAAGGTCCTGCTCACCGACCTCGCCGAGCACGTCGAGAAGGAGAACCGCGGGGTGTTCCCGTTCGCCTATAGCGCCTTCTCAACCCCGGAGTGGTCGACGGTCGAACACGCGCACCGGTGAGTGGGGCCAAGAGCCTGCTAGCGCTTGCCACGCCTGGGCGGCTGGGCCGAGGTGTCGACGAAGGTCGTCACCCCGGTGTGCAGGTCGACCGAGGTGAGCTTCGCCTCGATCTCCTGACCCAGCGGCAGTGAGTTGCCCTTCACGTTGGCCTCCACGGCCGGGTCGGTGATCATGAACCGGCCGCGCTCCCGCTTCGGGTCGAAGTCGACCACGGTCCCGGTGAACACCTCCCCCACCCGATCCGACAGCACCAGGGCCTCGGTGAGGTCGACGATCCGGCGCTCATATTTCTTCGCGCGCCGGTCCGAATCCGCCATGATCTCCGGCAATCCTTCAAGTTCGGTGACCACCCAGTGCGGGACCTCGACCTCGGCACAGATGGCCGCACAGATCTCCAGCACATAGCGATCCACGAGACGACGCAATGGGGCAGTCGCGTGAGCGTACTCAATCGCCAACGCCGCGTGCAGCGCATCAGCCGGAAGAACACCATTGAATGCCTGATAACCCGCTCCCCGGAATAGCGTGGTGCAGGCATAAAGCATCGCCGCATGATCGCCGCGGCTGGAATCCAGGGACCGCACGAACTCCGGATAGTCCATTTCCGACGGCCAATGGATGTGCAGCGCCTTGGCAGTGTTCCGCAGGCGCCGCAGCGAGGCATTGTCCGCTGGCGGCAGCGTCCGCAGAATGCCAACATCCGCATACATCATCAAGTGCGCCGCGGCCATGCCTGTCATCAGCGAAATCTGGGCGTTCCAGCCCTCCACCGGCAGCGTGGAGCGGAACTCCAATTCCCACCGGCCGTCGGCGGCGGTGACCTCCTGCTCGGGAATGTTGAGGCTCACCCCGCCGCGATCGCGCTCGATGCGCTCGCGCAACAGCCCGACGCTCCGCAGCAGCTGCAGCGACTCCGACGCCGTCCCCTGGTCGATCCGGTCCTGCGCCTGGGCATAGGTCAGCTGCTCCCGGCTGCGGATCAGCGCCCGCTCGACGTGCGGGACCGGCACCAGGCCGTGATCGTCCAATGGCAGCCGCCAGACCAGGGCGGGGCGCACCTCCCCCGGCAGCAAGCTCGCCGCGCCCTCTGAGATGGCCGGCGGATGCAGCGGCGTACGCCGATGGGGCGCATAGAACGTCTGACCGCGGGCATGGGCTTCGGTGTCGATCGGGTCCCCCGCGGTGATGAAGGCGGCGACATCGGCAATCGCATACCACACCACGAAACCCGAGCCGTCCCGCTCGATGAACAGGGCCTGGTCGAGATCCCTCGCACCCGGCGGGTCGATCGTCACGAACTCCAGGTCGGTCCGGTCGACCCCCGGCAGGCGGGGCGATGCCGCGGCGGTCTCGGCCGCGGCCAGCACCTCCGCGGGGAAAGCGGCGGGGACGTTGCACTCCTGCCGCAGGCGCTCCAGCCCCTCACGCAGTGGGGCCGGCACCTCGTCGCGGAGGCGGACGGGACGAAACGGCATGGTTCCTCCTGGTCAGTCGGGCAGGCCCGACTGCGCGGTCCGGATGAGGATGCGGCCGCATTCCTCACACATCAACAACTCATCGGGCGCAGCGGCGGCGAACGCCCCCACATCCGCGGCGGTCAGGTTCAGCCGGCAGCCGCCACAGCTGCGGTGCACGATCTCGGCCACGCCGACCCCGGCGTACTTGTCGCGGAGCCGCTCGTAGTAGGTCACCAGCGCCCCCGGCAGCTTCTCCACGACGGTGTCGCGCTTGGCCCCGGCGTGCTGCAGCTGCCCCTCGAGCGCCTCGATCTCGGCGTCGCGCACGGCCATCAACTCGCGGATCTCGGTCTCCAGCTCCGCCCGGCGGGTCTGCACCCCGGCGAAGCGGGCAGTCGCTTGGTCGAGTTCCTCCATCACCTCGAGCTGATCGTCCTCCAGATCGGAGATGCGGCGGGTCAGGTGCTCGATCTCGGCGATCAGCCCGCTCAGCGCCTTCGGATCCGCCGCGCCGGCGTCGACCCGTTCCTGATCGCGGGCCTTGCGCGCCCGCACCGGCTCCAGGTCGGCCTCGGCCCTCGCCTGCGCCCGCTCCAGATCGGACACGCGAGTCTCCGCCTCCGTATAGGCCGCCAGCAATCGTTTGCGCTCTGCCAGCAGCTGCGCGATCCGGGCCCGCTCGGGAAGATTGGCCTTCCGGGAATTCAGCTGGGTGATCTCAGTGTCGATGCCCTGCAGAGCGAGCAATTTCTGTTGGTCGGACGGATCGGCTTTGATGGCGGGCCTCCTTCGCCTAGCGACCAGACGCCGGAACAGCGCTGATAGCCAGGGATCCTAGCGCGCGCCCCCGACGGCGCCGCCGCCTATCATGGCCCACTGAGCGCATGGACGAATCGGCGAGGATCAGGTGAGGACCAGGCGAAAGGACGGGACTCGATGAGCGAGGAACAGGCCAAGCAGCGCAGCCGGAGGATTCCCTATTCCGAGGCGTTCAAGGCATTTATCCCGACCGGATGGGAGCCCTACGCGAGCGATCTGCCGGAGCCGTTGCCGGCGACATCGTGGTCCCAGGCCCGCCGGGACAACCTCAGCGCCCTCTTTCTGGGTGATCGGTTGGTCGTCCCGGCAGGCGGGTTGAAGGTGAGATCGAACGACACCGACTATCGGTTCCGCCCGCACTCCGCTTTCGCGCACCTGACCGGCCTGGGCACCGACCGCGAACCCGACGCGGTGCTGGTCTTGGAACCGATCGATGACGGGCATGCCGCCACGCTCTATTTCCGACCCCGCGCGCCCCGGAACTCCGAGGAGTTCTATGCCAATGCCCGTTATGGCGAAATGTGGGTCGGGCAACGGGAGTCGCTCGCCGAGATGGCCGCGCTGACCGGCCTCGACGTCGCCGATATCGCCGATCTCCCCGACGCGCTGGCCAAGAACGCGAGTGCCACCCGCATCCGGATCGTCCGCGACGCCGATGCGGCGCTCAACGCCCAGGTCGATGAGCTGGAGCACCTGGGCTCCGAGGAGGCGGATGCAGAGTTCGCCACCGCGCTGTCGGAGCTGCGGCTGTGCAAGGACGAGTTCGAGGCCGAGCAGATGCGAGAGGCCTGTGCCCGGACGGCGGTCGCGTTCGAGGAGGTGGTCCGGGCGTTGCCCGAGGCCGTACGCCGGGGTCGCGGCGAGCGCTGGGTCGAGGGCGTGTTCGGCCTCCATGCCCGCCACGCGGGCAACGCCGTCGGCTATGACACGATCGCGGCCGCCGGTGACCACGCCTGCACGCTGCACTGGATCCGCAACGACGGCGACCTGCGCGGCGATGAGCTCCTGCTGCTCGACGCGGGCATCGAACTCGACACGCTCTATACGGCCGACATCACCCGGACCATCCCGGTGTCGGGTCGGTTCTCGGCCGCCCAGCGCAAGGTCTATGCCGCGGTCCTGGAGGCTCAGCGCGCCGGTATCGCGGCCGCCCAGCCCGGTGCCGATTTCCTTGCCCCCCACCTGGCCGCGGTTGTCGTGCTGGTGAAGCGGCTCGAGGAGTGGGGCATCCTCCCCGTCAGCGCCGAGGAGTCGGTCGATCCGGAGAACGGCGGCCAGCACCGGCGCTGGATGGTGCACGGCACCTCCCATCATCTCGGCATCGACGTGCACGACTGCGCCCAGGCGCTTGCGGAGAATTACCGCGAGGGCACGCTCCAGCCGGGAATGGTCATCACGGTCGAGCCGGGGCTCTATTTCAAGGAAACGGATCTCCTCGTGCCGCCGGAGTTCCGCGGAATCGGCGTACGCATCGAGGACGACATCCTCATCACCGCCGACGGCAACGAGAACCTGTCGGCCATGCTGCCCACCGATCCCGACGAGATCGAGTCCTGGATGGCGGACCTGTTCGCTGCGCCGCACGGCCGTGACGACTGAGTCACGGCGCCCGGTGCACCGGCGCCTGCCCCTGCCGAAACCGCCGCTGCGGCAGCGCTCGCTCATGGCCGCCGACGGCGAGCCGCCGGATTCGGTGGTGGCCTGGGGGCACTACGTCGGTGGCGTACGCACGCCCGAGCAGGATCTCGACCGGGCAGCCGCCCGCGCGTCGGCGGGTGAGGGTTTCGTCTGGCTCGGCATGAAGGACCCGTCCGATGCTGACATGGCCGGCTTTGCCGAACGGTTCAACCTGCACCCGCTGGCGATCGAGGACGCGGTCGAGGGGCATACCCGGTCGAAGCTGGAACAATTCGGCGACACCCTGTTCTGTGTGATCTCCACCGTGGCCTATGTGGAGCATGCCGAACTCACCGAGACCTCCGAGATCGTCTCGACGGGGCAGATCATGGTGTTTGTCGGCGAGCATTTCGTGATGACCGTCCGGCGCGGTGAGCATGCCCAGTTGCAGACGATGCGCGCCAAGCTCGAGGCGCGGCCGGAGCGGCTGGGGCGCGGCACCTATGAGGTGCTCTATGCGGTGCTGGACAAGGTGATCGATGACTACATCGAGGTGGTGGGCGAGTTCGAGGTCGACCTGGAGGAGGTCGAGACCGCGGTGTTCTCCCGGCAGGGCACCAACGAGGTCGACCGGATCTATCAGCTCAAGCGCGAGCTGATCGAGTTCAAGCGCTCCGTCGTGCCGCTGGGGACCGCGCTGCAGGCACTCGCGACCCGCCCGCTGGTGACGATCCCGGACTCCGCCCGGGCGTACTTCCGCGAACTCTCCGACCACCACCTCGAGGCCCGCGAAGCCATCCAGTCCTTCGACGAAGTCCTCTCCACCATGCTGTCGGCGGGCCTCGCCCGTGCCTCGGTCGCCGACAACCAGGACATGCGCAAGATCTCGGCATTCGTCGCCATTGTTGCGATACCGACGATGATCGCCGGTGTCTACGGCATGAACTTCGAGAACATGCCCGAGCTCAAGAACCCCTATGGCTATTTCGTGGTCCTCGGGCTCATGCTCCTGATCATGGGGTCGCTCTATATCGGGTTCCGCCGCAACAAGTGGTTGTGAGCGAGCGTGGCGCCCGAGCTCGACCGCTATACGCCGGCCTTCGGGAAGGTGCCGCTGGCGTTCGGCACCGCCGAAGCCCGGGCGCTCCCCGGCCCCATCCTGATCGACCTCGTGCGCGCCATGGACGGCGCGACGGTTTCTGCGACCAAGTCGCTGCTGCACCGGATGGTCGGCTTCGGTTTGCTGGAGGTCGAGCGGGTCGGCAGGGTCGGGGTTTACCGGCTGGCCGGGCGGATGCTGACGGCCTATGAAAAGATCCGCGACGGCTCCCGGATGCGGTCGCCCGAGCCGTGGGACGGCGCCTTTCACACGATCATCTATGACATCCCGGAGACGCAGCGGACGCTGCGCGACCGGCTGCGGGGCAATGCCTTCCGCATCGGCTACCGCCAGCTCCGCCCGGGCGTACTCATCTCCCCGACCGACGAGAGCACCCAGCTGGAGCCGATCATCGAACCCGACACGATCCTGCTGCGCGGGCGGCTCAGCGTCGACCTGCTGACCGCGCGCCGGGTCGCGGCCATCGCGTGGGAGCTCGAGCGGCACGGAGAGCAGCGCCGCGCCGTGCTCGCTCGCCTGCGCAACGCGGCCGCCGCGCCCGGCGTCCCGGACGGCCCGGAGTTGGTCCGGTTCTGGCACGAGCTCGTGCAGCCGTTCGCGGATGTCCGGTTCAACGACGGCGATCTCCCGCGGGAGCTCCTGCCCGAGGACTGGCCGGGCCCGGAACTCCAGGCGGCACTCGGGCAGGCCGCGGCGCGGGTCAGCCCCGCCCTTGATGCCTATGTGGCGTCCTTGGTGGCGGACTCCCCATATGCCGACCTGGTTGAACGCGCCAATTGATTCTTTGCGGTTCCGATTCGTTGATCAATATGCAACACTGAAGCTTCCCGGATCCCACCGAGGAGACATCATGAATCCAGCCATCGGCGGCTTGATCGTCGGCGCACTGGGCCTGGCCTATGGCCTGCTCGCCGGCAACGAACGCCTGCACAAGACCAACCCGGCCTTCTGGAAGCGGTTCAGCACAGTCGGCGCGTTCATCCTGCTGATCGCGTTCATCGGGCTCTTCCTCATCCCGTTCCTGCTCGCGCCGGAGAGCCTGGGGTTCGGGTCATGAGCGGCCCATCGGTGTTCTCCACCGCCGGGGCGGGCGTGACCGGGTTGCTCGCGGTGCTCTATGGCTTCGGCGTCGCCTTCGGCACCCCGCTGTGGGGCGAGAGCTTTGCCCGGTTCTGGCTGTGGGCCGGTGCGCTCGTCGTCGGCGTCCTCTTCGTCTGGTTCATCGCCGTCCCCGGCCTCCGCAGGCTCCTGGTTCCCTGACCAACTGGCGGCTCGCCTGGGGTGTTGTGAAAGGGGCGCGTTCGGGTGATCTCGATAGGCCTGTGCGTCCCCGGCGTCACGCCAACTCCCTCCAGCAGGCGTCGGTCGCGTGCGTTTCCGCGTGGCGGCAAGTCGCCCAACGAGACCTCCGGTCCGCGTGCGTCCCCCGTGTCACAGCAACCCGCCCCAGCGGGCGTCGGTCGCGTGCGTTTCCGCGTCGCGGCAAGTCGCCCAACGAGACCTCCGGTCCGCGTGCGTCCCCCGTGCCACAGCAACCCGCGCCAACGAGACGTATGGTGTCGCGGGCACCCCGCGGGCTTGTGTGCGAAATTT
>JAUNRO010000118.1 GCA_030544185.1 Propionibacteriaceae bacterium
GCACCTGCCGGCGCGGCCCGCGCCTCCCGCAGGCGGCGCAGGGCCGCGTGGGCCAGCGCGGCGGCCGCCAGCTCCGGATCGAAGGTCCGGCGCAGGGCGGTCGCCGCTGCCAGGGACCCCGGGTCGGGCTGGGCCGCCGCAGCCGTCAGCGCCGCCACGCCCTCCGCGGACACCAGGCGGCGGGCAACGGCGGGTTCCATGGGGCCACTCTCTCACCCTGCGCCTCAGCCTGCCCGGAGGTCGCGCACCCGCCCGACAGCCGTCGCGACGGCGAGCGCACAGACGGCCCCGGCGGCCAGCGCTGCGAGGGCGAGGGGCTCGGCGGCCTCGATCGGCACGCGGCCGACGTGCTCCAGCACCGAGACCTGGCGCGCCCACTGCGGCAGCCGCAGGGTCTCGGCGAGCAGCGCCACGACCGCGGTCCAGGCCAGCAGCACCCAACCGAGGGCGGCGCCACCGCGCACGATCATCGCGGCCAGCGCGGTCACGGCCACGAGCGCCAGCATTGCGGGCAGATAGCTGGCGACGCCGGTGACGGCATCGGCGAGTGCCGAGGGACGATCGATCACCAGGCGCGTCGAGATTCCCAGGCCGACGGCCCCCACCCCCATGGCCAGGGCCATCTGGAGGGCGATGACGAACCACCAGGCCGTCCAAAGGCGCGCCCGGACGATGGGCGCACCGAACAGCAAACCCAGCCGCCCGCTCGCCTCCTCGGCCTGGAGGGTCCCGAGTGCCTGGAGCCCCAGAGCCCCGCCGCCGAGGGCGATCACGACCAGCGCGAGGGACGTGACGATGTCCTCCGGGCGCCCCCCGCCCAGCAGCTGGGCAAGGTCCGGATTGGTCCGGACCAGATCGGCCATGTCCGCGGTGAGGGTGCCGAGGGCAGCACCCCACGCCAGCAGGCCGATGCCCCAGCCGAGTGCCGCACCGCGGGTCAGGCGCGCGGCGACCCCGAACGGGTGGCCGAGCAGCGGTGATCCGGTGGCCGGTCCCGGCCTGGGCGCCAGTGCCCCGGCGCCGAGGTCGCGGCGCCCGGCAAGGAGCGCCGCGAGGCCGATGAGGGCGAGGCCGGTGACCGCGAAGGCCAGCAGTGGCAGCGCCGTCGGCTCGGGACCGAAGGGACGGGCCAGGGGCAACCAGCCCATCGGTGTCAGCCATTGGGCGTCGATCCCCCGGCCATCGATGACGGCCCGGACGAGGAAGATCCCCAGGGCTGCGGCGAGGCCGAGCCCCATCGCGGTCCGCGCGGTCCGCGCCAGCTGTGCCGCCAGGAGTCCGAGCGCCGCGAACCACCAAGCGAACAGGCCGAGCGACCCCGCATACCAAAGTGTTCCCCGCACCGGCAGCCCGACCGCGATCAGGCCCACCGCCGCTGCGGTGGCGAACACGACGAGCGTCAGGGTGAGCGCGATCAGCGCACCCGACAGGGGCGCGAGCCGACCCAACCGCCCAGCCGTGAGCAGTTCGGCGCGCCCGGAGTCCTCCTCCGCGCGCGTTCGCGAGATCGCCAGGTGCAGGGCGATCGGAGGGAAGGCCAGCAACCCGATGAACCCGACCTCATAGGTGGTGATGCCACCCGGACTCGCGAGGTCTGGCCACTGCCCGTTGAAGGCCATCGTGGCGGGCGATGCCCCCATCGACGCCGCATAGGCCGCGCGGCTCTCCGGGGTGGGATAGAGCGCGAAGACCCCAGCGGCCATCGCCACGACGAGTCCGGCCATGGCGCCGGCCGACAGTGTGAGGCTGCGCCAGCCCGTGCGCAGGTGGGCACCGACGACCCGCCAGGTTCCTGCGAGCGGACTCATGCCGTTGCCTCCTCGCGCGTCGCGTAGTGCTCGAGGAACAGCTCATCCAGCGATGGCGGCCGCACGGTCACCTGGGTCGGCCGTGCGGTGGCGAGGACGCCGAGGGTGTCCGCCAGCGCGTCGCGCGGCACGGTGAAGACGGTGTGGACACCGTCGCCGCGGCGCTGCTCGGCGTGGTCATCGGCGCCGGGTGGCAGCTCGACCGGCTGCGGCGTGGTGGCCTCGACCGTGGTCCTGGTGTGCGCGCGGAGGTCGTCGAGGCTGCCCACCGAGACGGTGCGGCCCGCGCGGATGATCGTCACCCGCTCGCACAGGGCCTCGACCTCATCGAGGATGTGGCTGGACAACAACACGGTGGCTCCCTCGGCCTGCGCCCGCCGCACCTGTTCGCAGAACACGGACTCCATCAGCGGGTCCAGGCCCGAGGTCGGCTCATCGAGGAGCAGGAGCCGGGCGTGCGTGGCGAACGCGGCGATGAGGGCAACCTTCTGCCGGTTGCCCTTGGAATAGCTGCTGGCGCGCTTGGTGGGATCGAGCTCGAAGGCCTCGATCAGCTCGTCTCGCCGGCGGCGGTCCTGCCGCCCGGAAAAGCGGCCGAGGAGGTCGATGCACTCCCCGCCGGTGAGGTTGGGCCAGAGCGCGGTATCTCCGGGCACGTAGGCGAGCTGCGCGTGGATGGCGACCACCTCGCGCTGCGGATGCCCACCCAGAACCGTGAGGTGACCGCCATCGAGGCGGAGCTGGCCGAGGATCGCGCGGATCGTCGTGGACTTGCCGGCGCCATTGGGACCGAGGAAGCCATGCACTTCCCCCTCGGTCACGACGAGATCGAGGCCGTCGAGTGCCGTGAGGCGGCCGAACCGTTTGTTCAGGCCACGCGCTTCGATGATTGGAGATTGACTTTCAACTGACAGTGACTTTCTCATGACAGTGACTCTACACGATAAGGTGACAGTGACTATCAGAAGTTGGGAAGGACTGCCCATGGCCGAATCGCTGCGCGACCGCAAGAAGGCCGCGACGATGCGGCACGTCCAGGCGGTGGCGATGGATCTGTTCGACGAGCGCGGCTTCGAGGCGGTCAAGGTCGAGGATGTGGCGGCTGCCGCGGAGGTGTCGCCGAGCACGGTGTATCGCTATTTCGGGACCAAGGAAGGACTCGTCCTCCACGATGAGCACGACGATCTCCTGTTCGGCGCCGTCGCGGAGGCACTGGACGAACACGATGTGTGGTCGGTCGCCGACCAGGCGCTCAGCTTGATCGACCACGATCATTTCCGGCGTGATGCTGAGCTGACGCTGCGCCGGACGCGGCTGTGGTTCGACACCCCGACCCTGCGCACCGCGACCTTCGCGGTGGTCGACCGTTGGATCGACGATCTCACCGAGATGGTGCTGAACTCCCCGCATCACGACTATGCCCCGGATGAGGCCCGGATCCGGATGGCAAGCCTGCTGTGGGGCCTGGTCGCGGCGATCGAGTGCTGGCATCGCGCGGGTGCCGAGGGGTCACTCGGTGACTACCTGCGCGAGAAGCTGGCCCTCCTCACGCCGGCCGGGACTGCGCCGCCCACAACCTGACTTCGGGCGCTTGCATCGCTGCTGACAGACTGGAGACATGGCCGTCGCTCACCGCCGCCCTCGTGCCGTCGCTGTCGTGGTGGCCGTCGTCGCTGCGTTGTCGCTGCCCGCCTGCAGTGCCACGGGGGTGACCTCGCCATCGCAGACCTCCCCCGGCATCAACGAGATCGCTCGTCAGGGGACGCTCAGCCAGCACACCGCCACGCTCGACGGACTGGAGCGGACCTGGCAGACCTATGTCCCTGCGCACCTCGACGGGCCGGGCGCGGTGATCGTGCTGTTCCATGGCTCCGGCGACACCGCGCAGGGCATCCGGGCCTGGGTGGGGTCCTATTTTGAGCGGATCGGCGATGAGAACGGCGTGATCATCGCCTATCCCGACGGTTTTGAATCCAACTGGAACGAGTGCCGACGTGAGGGCAGTTGGCCGGCGAAGGAGCGCGGGCTCGATGACGTCGGGTTCGCCCGGACGATCGTTGACCGGCTGGAGGCCGACCTCGGCCCCGGGTCAATCGACCGCGACCGGGTGTTCGCCGCCGGCTATTCCAGCGGCGGCCACATGGCCATGCGCCTGGGCCGGGAGGCCGATGATCTGGTGAGGGCTATCGCCGTGGTCGCCGCGAACCCGCCGGTTGCCGCCAATCAGACCTGCGCCGACCAGGAATCGCCGATGCCGGCCGTGTTCATCCAGGGCGTGCGGGACACCGTCAACCCGTTCGAGGGCGGCGAGGTGCGCGTGTTCGGGCCGGGCGGCAGCCGCGGCCACGTCATGTCAGCGACCGAAGGCGCCCAGTGGTATGCCGACGTCAACGGCGCCGGCGCCCCGACCCCCGGCTCCGCCCCGGATCGCGTGCAGATCACCGACTGGTCCGGCGACCATCCCGTGCGGTTGGTGGCGGTCGCGGACGAGGCCCACAACTTTCCGCTGAGCAGTTTCCACGGGCCCAACGGGATCTGGGCGTTCCTCGACGAGGTGGCGTTGGCCGCGAGCTAGGAGCCTGTGACGAAAGTAGCCGGTGGGGCTCATGGTGGGTGACAAGGCGCGGTGGCGCGGGCAAGGCGGTGCCTGCCCATGCCAGTGCCGTGATGTCCTATGCCTCTGATCCGCTCAGCGGATCAGAGGCATAGGCATGGCGCCGGGGACGACCGCGACCCTGGGCGACCCCGAGTCGCCGGATCAGACGAGCACGCGGGCGACCGGCAACCCCGACTCCGCACCGAAGGCCAGACCCGATTCGGGCCGCCCGGCCTTCACCAACTCCGCGCCCAGCACCGCGATCATGGCGCCATTGTCGGTGCACAACCCCGGCCGCGGCCGGCGCAGGGTGATCCCGTGCTCGGCGCACCGCTCCTCCAGCAGCCCGCGCAGCCGGGAGTTGGCCGCGACTCCCCCGCCGAGGAGCAGGGTCGAGATCCCGTGCTCGCGGCAGGCCTCCACGGCCTTCGCCGAGAGCACGTCGCACACGGCCTCCTGAAACGAGGCGCACACGTCGGCGAGCGGGATCTCCCGGCCCTCCAGCTCCGCGGTCTCGACCCACCGGGCGACGGCGGTCTTGAGCCCGGAGAACGAGAAGTCGAACCGGTGCTTGACCAGATCGTGGCGCGCGGTCAGCCCGCGCGGAAACCGGATCGCCTTCGGGTCGCCCTCGGCTGCGAGCCTGTCGATGACCGGCCCACCGGGATAGCCCAGGCCGAGCAACCGGGCGACCTTGTCATAGGCCTCTCCGGCCGCATCATCGATGGTCGCCCCGAGCTCGGCGATCCCACCGGCCTCGGTGAGCTGCTCCACCTTCAACAGCGACGTATGCCCACCCGACACCAACAGCGCGATCGCCGGCACCGGCAGCTCACCGCTGTCCAACAGGTCCACCGCCACGTGGGCGGCCAGGTGGTTCACGCCATAGAGCGGCTTGTCCAGGGCCAGCGCGAGCGCCTTCGCGGCGGACACCCCGACCACCAGCGCGCCCATCAGCCCGGGCCCGGCGGTCACGGCGACCGCATCGATCTCGTCCAGCGCGACCCCGGCCGTGGCACACGCCCGCTCCAGCGTCGGCACCATCGCCTCCAGGTGGGCTCGGCTCGCGACCTCGGGCACCACCCCGCCGAAGCGCGCATGCTGCTCCACCGAGGAGGCGATGTCGTTGGCGAGCAACTCCCGGCCCCGGACCAGGGCGACCCCGGTCTCGTCGCACGAGGACTCGATCCCGAGGATCAGCGGTTCAGTCATCGTCGTCCTCCAGGCCAAGGCGCAGGATCACCGCATCGATCCCCTCGCCGTAGTAGTTGTTCCGGCGCGCGATCTCCACGAACCCGTGCCCGGCATACAGCGCGAGCGCGGCGGCATTGTCGTGGCGCACCTCCAACAGCATCTCCTCGCACTCAAGCTCTAGCGCGGCATCGATCCCGGCCCGCAGCAACGCACGCCCCAGACCGCAGCGGCGCGCGGCTTGGGAGACGATGATGCGGTTGAGTTCGGCGACCCCGCCGACGTGCTGGACGCTGGCTATCCCGGCCACCTCCCCAGCGACGACGACGATGCGGTTGTCCGCCTCCAGTTCGCTTGCCCAGGACGCCCGGCTCCACCGCTCGCGCGGGCCGAATCCGGCTGCCTCCAGCGCGAGGATCGCGTCGAGATCGCGCGCGTGGGCGGGTCTCATCGGCGTCTCCTGATGGGGGTACGCGCCAAGGTCGACTTGCGGCGCGTCGGCTCCGCGGCGTCCGGTCGCCGCAGATAAAGGGGTTGGCTGCCTGCCGAGGGCAACTCCGGGCCGATCGCGGCGAGCAACCCGGCATCGATCGTGTCCGGACCCGGTGGGCGCGGTCGGTCGCCCAGCCGATCGCGATAGGGCTCCACGCCCGGGCCCACCACCGCCAGCCCCGGCAGGCCCTCCGGAGCAGTGACCTGCGGCCCGTCCAGCCGTCGGGGCAGCGGGGCGCCGATCGCATAGCGGGCCCAATAGAGCTCCTTGCGCCGGGCGTCGCTGGCGACCACGAAGTCCGGACCACTGCCGTGGTGCACGTGCTGGGCGGCGACCACGTCAAGACTGCACACACCGTGCAGCGCGATCCCCTGGACCGAGGCCAGGGTCTGCGCGGCGGCGATGCCGACGCGCAACCCCGTGAACGGGCCGGGGCCCAGGCCGACGCAGACGAGGTCGAGGTCGGCGATCCGCGACCCGGTTTCGGTCAGGACCTCGCGCACGAGCGGGATGAGTTGTTCGACGTGCTGCCGGGTATCGGCGATGTGGCGGCGCGCGAGAACCTCACCATCGCGGGCGAGGCCCACGCGGACGTCGGTCGAGGTATCGATGCCGAGCACCAGGCTCACCGGCCCGCTCCTTCCACCGGCGTCAGGTCGACGCCGTCCCAGCGCGCGCCCACCGGCCGCAGGATGACCAGCCGGCCCTCGTCACCCGGATCGTCGCTGCGCCGGATGTCGATCTCGAGGCGGTCGTCGGCCAACTGTTCGGCCAGGCCCGCCCCCCATTCGATGACGCTCACGCTGCGGTCGAGATCGTGGTCGAGATCGATGTCGTCCACTTCCTCGGAATCGGCAAGCCGATAGGCGTCCACGTGCACGAGGTCCGGCCGGCCCCTGGCTCCCGGATGGATCCGGGAGAGCACGAAGGTCGGCGACGTGACCGGCTCGTCCACCCCGAGCCCCTCGCCGATGCCCTGGGTGAGCGTGGTCTTGCCCGCACCCAGGTCACCGGAGGCGATGATCAGATCGCCGGCGCGGACGATCCCGGCCAGGTGGCGGCCGAGTTCCTGCATGGCCTCGGCGGTCGGCACCTCGACGATCTCCGGCAGCCGCCGCTGCAGCGCCGGAGCCGTCCCCCGATAACCGAGGGCCCACAGCCGGGTCGCCTCCGTCTCGTCGGCCGCGAGGGCCTCGACAACAGCCACCCCCGCCCCGGAACCGGCCCAGCTCTCGGCCGCGAGCTCCTCGACGGCGAGAACGAGCGCCTCCTCCAGGCCTTCGTCACGCTCGTCCGCCATCACGACGGGCCCGATGAGCCGCACGGCAGCCGGGCCCACGTCCCAGCCGGCGACACCGAGCAGGCGATCGCCCGCGCGCACGCCCACCCAGCGCGACCCGGCGGCCGGCGCGACCCCGGTCAGGGTCGCCACCGCCGCGAGATCGCCGTCGCCCAGCTCGACGAGTTCGGCTTCCTCAGCCACCGCCCACCTCAGTCCCGCGGGCCGCGCCGGTGGAAGGAGCGCCCCCCGCGGCCACGGCCGCCACGCTCGTGGTCCCACGAATCGCGGCCCCAGCCCTTCTTCTTCGGTCCGCGCTTGCGGACCGGGCGCGGGGGCGCGATCAGCGCCTGATAATCCTCCTCGGTCACCGGCTCGCCCTCGGGCAGGCGGGCGCCGGTGAGCTCGGTGAGCAGGTCGTCGCCCGGGCGCACCTGGACGGGGTCGACCCGGACACCGGCCTCGCCAGTGATGCGGCGCATGGTCTTGCGCTGATGCGGCAGGGTGATGGTGGCCACGTGGCCTTCCCGGCCGGCGCGGGCGGTGCGCCCGGCACGGTGCAGATAGTCCTTGGACCCCATCGGCGGATCGACCTGGAGGACCATCGAGACCTCGTCGACATGGATGCCGCGGGCGGCGACATCGGTCGCCACGAGGACCGGCACGGTGCCGTCCTTGAACGCGCGCAGGATGCGGGCGCGAGCCCCCTGGGTCAGCCCGCCGTGCAGCGCACCGGCCATCACGCCAGCGGCGCGGAGCTGGTCGGCGACGCGGTCGGCACCGCGCTGGGTGCGGACGAACACGACCGTGCGGCCCTCGCGATTGGCGATCGCGGCCGTCGCGAGATTCTTGTCGTGCGGCAGCACGTGCAACAGGTGGTGATGCATGGTGGTCACCGACGCCTTGGCGGTGTCGACCTCGTGGGTGACGGGGTCGGTCAGATATTTCGCCACCAGCCGGTCCACCCCACGATCCAGCGTCGCCGAGAACAACAGACGCTGCCCGCCCACGGGGATCGCATCGAGGATCGTGGTGACCTCGGTCATGAAGCCCAGGTCGGCCATGTGATCGGCCTCGTCCAGGACCGCGATCTGGACCTGCGAGAGGTCGGCGACGCCCTGCTCCATGAGGTCGATCAGGCGGCCGGGGGTCGCGACCACGACATCGACGCCCCGGTCGAACGCCTTGATCTGCGGCCCGAACGCCATGCCACCGGCCACCAGCGTCGTGCTCAGCCCGACGACCTTTGCCAGCGGCGCCAGCACATCGGCGACCTGCAGCGCCAGCTCGCGCGTCGGCACCAACACGATCGCGCCCGGTGCACCGCTCGCTGCGGCCTCACCGTTCGCCAGCCGGGCCAGCAGGGGCAGGCCGAAACCGAGGGTCTTGCCGGAGCCGGTGCGGCCGCGGCCGAGCACGTCCTTGCCCGCGAGGGCGTCGGGAATCGTCGCTGCCTGGATGGGGAACGGGGTGGTGATCCCCTGCTGGTCGAGGGCGCCGACGAGCAGCTTGGGCACGCCCAGCTCGGCGAAGCCCGCGTCATCGGCC
>JAUNRO010000119.1 GCA_030544185.1 Propionibacteriaceae bacterium
CACTGGGTGGGCAACGTCTGCAATCTCTCCACGCCCGCGGGCCTGGCAATCGCCGCGATCGCTCGATGCCGCCTCCGCCTCGGCCCGCGCGGGCTGATCCTCGCCGAGGGCTATCGCCCGCGGTTCCCGTTCGCATCCGCCTTCACCGTCGGCAACGTCATCCTGATCAGAGGGACGCTCGGCGACTGCACTCGTGACCTGCTCGATCACGAGGAGGCGCACAGTTGGCAATATCTGGCGACGGGCCCACTCTTCCTCCCGCTGTACGCCGCAGCGCTCGGTTGGTCCTGGCTGCGCAGCGGTGACCGGGCGGCGTACAATATCTTCGAACGCCACGCCGGACTCGCCCGCGGCGGCTATCGCACAGACCGTCCGCTGCGCCCGTTCTGGAGCCGGTCATGACGCTCTCGCGCCGCAGCCTTGTGCTGGGCACCCTCGGCGCGAGCGTCCTTGCGTTGACCGGCTGCATCGGCAATCGCCGTCAGGCGGCGGAGGACTGGCTGCGCTCCCGTTCCTGGGTGGCCGTCGTGGAGCGGGTCGAGGCCCGCGGCGGTCCGGTGCCCCTCCCTGGACCGGCCGACCTGACGGCCCGGGTGCGCTGCGTGCCGGGGACTGATCGCCTCGCGCTGACCGGGATCCGGGCCGAGATCGAGGACTACGCCGCCACCCACGCGCGGGACGTCCGGACCCTGCTGGTCCACCTGGAGCATGACTCCGGGCTGCTGCCGGTCAGCGGCAACCGTGCCACCAACGATGAGGTGTTCGCACTCCATGACCTGGCCGTGGCTGATTCCCGCGCCGAGCGGGTCGAGATCGAATGGCGCACGGGACTGGAGCTGCGCGTCACCACGCCCGCCACCGCCGTGCTGGCGTACGCCGAGGAGCTGACCAGCAAGGACCCCGGGACCGCGAGGGCGACGATCGTCGTGCGTGATGCCGAGGCAACGTCGGTCGTGACCACCGGTTTCGGCCAGACCGAGCGTGTGCGCACGGTCGCCGCCGCGGTCGCTGCGGCCGGCCGGGCTCGTGGTTTCGAGGCCCATTCGGTCACTGATCCGATCCGACTGACAGTGGAACTGGACTCCCGCGATCTGCTGGACCCGACGTTCCGCGCGCTGCGCCGGCGCTGGCCGGAAGCCGAGCTGGATCTCACCGTCGAGGCCGACCGGCTGGGCCTGCGCGGGCCGGAGTCGGTCACCGAACGACTGCCGGGCGCCACGGACCTCTTCGCAGCCGCCCCGTTCAGCCGGCTGGTCGTTCAGGACCACAACGAAACCGTCGGCCGGGTCACCCTCGTTGCCCGCGTTGACGACCCCACCACCGTCGCTGCGGCGACCCGCGCGATCGGTGACCATGCCGAAGCCGGTGGCGTCGCGGTGTGGTTCTTGCTCGATCCGATCGCCAAAGTGCGCCTGCTCGGCTCCCCCGCCCTGGTCGCCGCCTGCGGCGGGCCTGCCCAGGCAGTGGTCACCGGGGCGAGCGAGCAGGCCAGCGCGGACAACACCCAGGGTCGGCTGCGGCTCTATCCGAACGTGCCGGCATCCGACTTCGAATCCCGGGGCCGTGCCATCCGCGCGGCTGGGTGGCCGGGAGCACTGGACTTCGAAGTCAATGGCGGATCGTTCACCGTCGCCTACCGCTCCACCGCCACGGGTCGCGCCCAGAACGTGGAGGTCGTCAAGACCATCGGAACCATCGACGGCTCCAGCGCCTGGATCACTGCCTGGGACGCCAGCGCCACCGAATGATGCGAGGTTCAGCGCGGGTCGAAACCCAGCCGACGAGCGGAGCGGGCACGCTGCCGCTCCGAGCGCAGGCGGCGGAGCCGCTTCACCAGCAGCGGATCGTGCGCGAGAGCGTCGGGGTTGTCGATGAGGGCGTTGAGAATCTGGTAATACCGCGTCGCGGACATGTCGAAGCGCTCCCGGATCCCCTGCTCCTTGGGGCCGGTGTGCTTCCACCAGTTGCGTTCGAAGTCGAGGATGTCGGCATCGCGTCCGCTCAGCAACGGCTCGTGGGCGCGCTCTGGATTCTGATTCGCTGCTGCGGACATGCCGCCATCCTAGACACAGAATCACAGGCATGTCATTCGCCCAGCTCCGCGCGTCCCGCAGACTCCGCACGCCCAACGCACCCCGGCTAGCATCAGGTCCATGCTCATGCTGACCGGCACCCTCCAGGACTACGCCTGGGGCTCCCACGACGGCATCCCCGCCGCCCTCGGCACCGAACCGACGGGCTCCCCCCAGGCCGAATACTGGCTGGGCGCCCACCCCAAGGCGCCCTCCCGCCTCGCCGATGGCCGCAGCCTCGACGCGGTGCTCACTGAGCGGCCCGAGCTGATCGGCGCGGTGAACCTCGACCGGTTCGGCCCCCGGCTGCCGTTCCTCATGAAGCTCATCTCGGCCCGCCAGGCGCTGTCGCTGCAGGCCCATCCCTCCCGCGCGCAGGCCATCGAGGGCTTCGATCAGGAGAACCGGGCCGGCATCGCCCTGGACGCCCCCGAGCGCAACTATCGCGACGACTGGCCGAAGCCCGAGGCCCTTGTGGCGCTCACCGAGTTCCACGGCCTCTGCGGGTTCCGCGACCCCTCGCAGACGCAGGCGCTGGCCGCCCACCTCGGCGTACCCACCCTCGATCTTCTCTTCCAGCCCCTCATCGAGGGCGACGGGATCGCCCGGGTCCTGCTGGAGATCCTGGGCATCGCCGATCTCGAGGACGATCTGTTGCCCGATGTGGTCGCGGCGGCCCGCGAACATGCAGGCGCCGATTCCGAGCTCGGGCGCTTCTGCGACACGATCGTCGAGCTCGACCGGGACTACCCGGGGGATCCGGGGATCCTCGCGGCGATGTTGCTCAACCGGATCCTGCTGCAGCCCGGGGACTCCTTCTTCATGCCCGCCGGCAACCTCCATGCCTATCTGCGCGGGACCGCGCTCGAGGTCATGTCCAACTCCGACAACGTGCTGCGTGGCGGGCTCACGCCGAAGCACATCGACGTCGACGAGCTGGCTCAGGTGGTCGACTTCATGCCCGGCTTCCCCGGCCTGATCGATCCCGTCGAGGTCTCCCTTGGGATCTGGCACTATCCGACCGAGGCGCCGGAGTTTGTGCTCTATCGCGTGGACGACGCCAGCGACCAGCCACTGCCGGGGGCCGAGTCGGCGCGGATCCTGCTGGCTCTGCAGGGGGAGGTACGCCTGGTCGGCGCGGCCGGCGAGTTGGTCCTCGGGCGCGGTGAGGCGGCGTTCCTGGCGGCCGGCGAGGAGGTCCGCGTGCACTCCACGGGACAGGCCTTCATGGTGGGCAGCGCCCTTCCCTGACCGTTCCGCCCGTTCCGCACCCGCGGAATTCGCGACCTCACCCGGTTTGTGCACGCGGCTGGGGCAGGGGGGGTACCGTGAGCATCGGATTCCAATGGAGGACCGATGATTCACCCGCAACGTCGCGATGTGACACAGCTGCCCGATCTGTTCAGCACCGAGGGCCGGGTCGGCCCGGAACGGACCAGACGTCCGATCTATCTCGACCTGCTCCCACCGTGCAACGCGGCCTGCCCGGCCGGCGAGAACATTCAGGAGTGGCTCCGGCTGATCAAGGCCGGCGAGCAGGAGGCCGCTTGGCGCCAGCTCACCCAGGACAACCCGTTCCCGGCCATTCACGGCCGGGTGTGCTATCACCCGTGCGAGACCTCGTGCAACCGCAAGGAGCTCGACTCCGCGGTCTCGATCCACGCGGTGGAGCGGTTCCTGGGTGACAAGGCGCTCGAGGAGAACTGGTCGTTCCCGACCGCGCCCCATCCGTCGGGCCGCAAGGTCCTGGTGATCGGCGCAGGCCCGTCCGGGCTGTCGGCGGCGTACCATCTGGCCCGCCTCGGCCACGAGGTGGAGATCCGCGACAACGGCGCCGAGCCGGGCGGCATGATGCGCTATGGCATCCCCGCCTATCGCCTGCCCCGCGACGTGCTGGACGGCGAGATCGCGCGCATCGAGGCCATGGGGGTCCGCATGGTGCAGAACCATGCGGTCACCGACCTCCTCGAGGAGCAGAAGGAGGGTGAGTTCGACGCGGTGTTCGTCGCGGTCGGCGCCCACCTGTCCCGCAAGGTCGATATCCCGGCCCAGGACGCCTCCAAGATGGTCGACGCTGTGCAGTTCCTGCGCGGGGTGGCCTCCGGCGACCGGCCGATCGTCGGCCGCAAGGTCGCGGTCTATGGCGGTGGCAACACCGCGATGGACGCGGCCCGCACCGCCCGGCGCCTCGGTGCCGAAGAGGCGATCATCGTCTATCGGCGCACGAAGGCCCAGATGCCCGCCCACGAGGAGGAGCTCAGCGAGGCCGAGCGCGAGGGCGTCAAGATCAACTGGCTGCGCACGATCACCGATGTCTCCGAGGACCTCACGGTCGAGATCATGGAGCTCGACGAGGGTGGGCGCCCGACACCGACGGGCCGCTATGAGAAGCTCGCGGCCGACACGGTGATCATGGCCGTCGGCCAGGTGCCCGAGACCGACTTCCTGCACAACGTCGACGGCCTGGAGTTCGACCGCGACGGCGTCATGCAGGTCGACCACCAGACGCTGATGTCCACGGTCCCCGGCATCTTTGCCGGTGGCGATGCCGTGCCGTCGGAGCGCACGGTCACCATCGGCGTCGGTCACGGCAAGAAGGCCGCCCGCGCGATCGATGCCTGGCTCAACGACCGTGTCCCGGACCGCCGCCCCAAGCACGATCTCGCGACCTTCGACAAGCTGAACCTGTGGTATTTCGGTGACGCCTCCCGCCGGGCCCAGCCCGAGCTCGACCCGGACGCCCGCATCCTGGCGTTCGACGAGATCGTCGGCGGCCTGCAGGAGACCCAGGCGGTCTTCGAGTCGGCCCGGTGCCTGTCCTGCGGCAACTGCTTCGAGTGCGACGGCTGCCTCGGTTCCTGCCCCGAGGACGCGATCATCAAGCTGGGCAAGGGTCACCGCTATCGCTATGACTATGACAAGTGCACCGGCTGCGGCACGTGCTATGAGCAGTGCCCCGTCCATGCCATTGAGATGCGCCCGGAAGGACAGTCATGACGCGCACCCCAGCCCGCGCCATCATCGATGGCAATGAGGCCGCCGCCTCGGTGGCGTACCGTCTGAACGAGCTTTGCTCCATCTATCCGATCACGCCCAGCTCGACCATGGCCGAACTCGCCGACGAGTGGGCCGCCCACAGCCGGACGAACGTGTGGGGCACGATCCCCACCGTCATCGAGATGCAGTCCGAGGCCGGCGCGGCCGGCACCATGCACGGCGCGCTGCAAGGCGGCGCGTTGAGCACGACGTTCACCGCATCGCAGGGCCTGCTGCTGATGATCCCGAACATGTACAAGATCGCCGGCGAGCTCACCTCGACCGTCTTCCATGTGGCCGCGCGCTCGCTCGCGGCGCAGGGCCTGTCGATCTTCGGTGACCATCAGGACGTGATGGCAGTCCGCCAGACCGGCTTCGCGCTGCTCAGCTCGGCCTCGGTCCAGGAGTCCCACGACCTGGCCTGCGTCGCGCAGTTGGCGACGCTGGAGTCGCGGGTGCCGTTCGTCCACTTCTTCGACGGCTTCCGCACCTCGCACGAGCTCAACACGATGACGATGCTCAGCGATGACGATCTGCGCTCGCTGATCCCGGAGGGCCTGATCCGCGAGCATCGCGCCCGCGCGCTCTCCCCCGCCCACCCGATCATCCGCGGCACTGCGCAGAACCCGGATGTCTATTTCCAGGGCCGGGAGACGGTCAACCCGTTCTACAACAAGACCCCGGAGATCGTGCAGTCGGCGATGGATCGCTTCGCCGCGCGCACGGGCCGCCAATACAACCTGGTGGAATATCACGGGGCCGACGACGCCGACCGGGTGATCGTGATCATGGGCTCCGGTGCGGAGACCGTCCGGGAGACCGTTGACCACCTGCTGGGCAACGGCGAGAAGGTCGGCGTCATCCACATCCGCCTCTATCGGCCGTTCCCGACCGCGCAGGTGCTGGCCGCGGTGCCGGCCTCCTGCGGCAAGATCGCCGTGCTGGACCGGACCAAGGAGCCCGGCGCAGGCGGCGAGCCGCTGTTCCTCGATGTCGCCTCGGCACTCGGGGAGAGCTATGCCCGCGGCGAGCGCGAGCGCCTGCCGCAGATCGTCGGTGGCCGCTATGGCCTGTCCAGCAAGGAATTCACCCCGGGCATGGTGGCGGGGGTGTACGCGGAGTTGGCGAAGGACAGGCCCCGCTCCCGGTTCACCGTCGGCATCATCGACGACGTCACGGGCCTGTCGCTCGACTATGAGGACGCGCTCGACATCACACCGGAGGGGACCCTCCAGGCCGTGTTCTATGGCCTCGGCTCCGACGGCACGGTCGGTGCCAACAAGAACACGATCAAGATCCTCGGCGACGATCCGAGCCGGTTTGCGCAGGCGTACTTCGTCTATGACTCCAAGAAGTCCGGCTCGCGCACGGTGTCCCATCTGCGCTTCGGGCCGAGCCCGATCCAGGCGCCTTATCTGGTGAGCCGCGCCGGGTTCATCGGCGTGCACCACTGGTCGATCCTGGAGCAGGTCGATGTGCTCACCACGGCACGCGAGGGCACGATCCTGCTGATCAACAGCCCCTATGAACCGGGCGAGCTGTTCGAACTGCTGCCGAAGCCCGTGCAGGAGAAGGTCGTCGAGCTCGGCCTGCAGGTCTGGACGGTCGACGCCGGTGCCGTGGCCCGCGAGGCGGGTCTGGGCAACCGGACCAACACCGTGTTGCAGACGTGCTTCTTCGCGATCTCCGGTGTCATGCCGGCCGACGAGGCCATCGCCGCGATCAAGCAATCGATCCGCAAGACCTATGGGCGCCGTGGCGCCGAGGTCGTGCAGCGCAACGAGCGCGCGGTCGACGCCTCGGTGGACAACCTCCATCAGGTCCCGGTCCCGGAGCAGGCAGTCGGCGGGCATCCGCTCAAGCCGCCGGTGCCGGATCACGCCCCGGAGTTCGTGCGCACCGTCACCGCCGAGATGATGGCCGGCCGCGGCGACTTCCTGCCCGTCTCGGCCCTGCCGATCGACGGTTCCTATCCCTCCGGCACGACCGCGTTCGAGAAGCGCAACATCTCGAGCATCGTCGCCGAGTGGGATCCCGAGACCTGCATCCAGTGCGGCAACTGCTCGTTCGTGTGCCCGCACTCGGTGATCCGCTCGAAGTACTACCTGCCCGACAAGCTCGCCGGTGCCCCGGACTCCTTCAAGTCGATGGATCTGGACGCGGGGGGTGTGCCGCTGGCGAAATACACCCTGCAGGTGTACGCCGAGGACTGCACGGGCTGCGGTCTGTGCGTCGAGGCCTGTCCGGTGAAGCCGGTGGGCCAGCCGAACCGGCGGGCGATCAACCTGTCGCCCGTGGCCGAGCGGCTCGAGGATGAGAAGCACAACATCGAGTTCTTCGAGACAATCCCGCAGAACGACCGCACCCGGGTCGACTTCGGCACCGTCCGCGGCACGCAATTCCTGCAGCCGTTGTTCGAGTTCTCCGGCGCCTGCTCCGGCTGCGGTGAGACGCCCTATGTGAAGCTGCTCAGCCAGTTGTTCGGAGACCGGGCGACGATCGCGAATGCGACCGGCTGCTCGTCGATCTATGGCGGCAACCTGCCGACGACGCCGTGGACGCAGAACGAATACGGCCGCGGCCCGGCGTGGTCGAACTCGTTGTTCGAGGACAACGCCGAGTTCGGTCTCGGGATGCGGCTCGCGGCCGACCTGCACGCGGGCCTGGCCCGCAAGCGCTTGGTTCAGCTCCGTGACGAGATCGGCCCCGAGTTGGTTGACTCGATCCTCGAGGCCCCGCAGCATTCGGAATCGCAGCTGGCCGAGCAGGCCCTTCGGGTCGAGCAGTTGCGGCAGCGGCTCGAGGATCTCGACGGGCACCGGGTCGAGGACCTGCGCTCGGTCATCGACCACCTGATCCGCCGCAGCGTGTGGATCGTCGGTGGCGATGGTTGGGCCTACGACATTGGCTCCGGCGGTCTCGACCACGTGCTCGCCTCCGGGCGCAACGTGAACGTGCTCGTGCTCGACACCGAGGTCTATTCCAACACCGGTGGCCAGTCGTCGAAGTCGACTCCGCTGGGTGCGGTGGCCAAGTTCGCGGCAGCGGGCAAGACCACTAACAAGAAGGACCTCGCCATGCAGGCGATCGCCTATGGCAACGTCTATGTGGCCCGGGTCGCGATGGGCGCGGATCCGCAGCAGACGCTGAAGGCGTTCCGGGAGGCCGAGGCCTATGACGGGCCGAGCCTGATCATCGCCTACAGCCACTGCATCGCCCACGGCATCGACATGCGCAAGGGCCTGGATCAGCAGTACAGCGCGGTGAACACCGGACACTTCCCGCTCATGCGATACAACCCGATCGCGCGGCAGCAGGGTGAGAACCCCTTCCTGCTCGACTCCCCGAAGCCTCGGGTGGCGCTGAAGGACTATCTCTACAAGGAACTGCGCTATCGGATGCTGGCCCAGGTCGATCCGAAGGAAGCCCAGCGCCTGCTCGAGATGGCTCAGGTCGCAGTGCGTCAGCGCTGGGAGACCTATGAGGAAATGGCGACCAAGGCGGCCGCCGAGTTCGCGCCCGACGCGCGGCGCGACGGGGAGAAGGCTCCCGAGAAGGAGCCCGAGAAGGAAGGCACCAAGTAACAATGCCCGATCTGAGCACGACCTATCTCGGCCTGCCCCTGCGCAACCCGTTGGTGGCGTCCGCCGGCCCGCTCACACAGTCGGCTGAGGGTTTCGCCGCGCTCGCGCAGGGTGGAGCCGGCGCCATCGTG
>JAUNRO010000120.1:0-4877 GCA_030544185.1 Propionibacteriaceae bacterium
GCGCAGATCGGGGGTGCAGACGCTCTATCCAGTTGCACCACCTTCTCAGGCTCGAAATTGCGTGCGAACTCCAAGGGAGGAATCGTCGGCCCGAAACGGATGGGGCCGATGTGACTGGTGCCCGCATCACTCGGCCACCGCGCGCCCGGGGAGCTCGACCGCCTCGACAGCTTCGGTGACTGGTGTAGTGGTCGCCGGAACTACGAGCCGATGTCGTCGAGGGTGCCCAGGATCAGGTCGGCCAGCTCGGCGACGCTGTTGGACTCGGCGGGTCGTTTGGCCTGGAGCACGGTGATGGCTCGGGCGGTCTTGGCCGCGAGTGCGAAGTGGGTGGCGCGGCGGTCCAGCCCGTCGAGCAGGATGCCGCGATAGGTGTTGTGCAGCAGCGTGGGAAAGGCCTCCAGCGGCGCGAGGCGCTCCACGACGCACTCGCGGCCGGGGTAGGGACCGAGCAGATGGATCAGATGGGTGAGTGGTGTTTCCTGATCGGAGAACTCGGTGACCTGTCGTTCGAACTTGTCCCAGGTGCGCACGGTGCGAGGGAGGTGAGTGGTGTCGATGTCGAAGCGTTCGGCGGCGTCGGCCCAGAGGCGGGTGCGGGGATAGGAGGGGATGACGATGGGAGTGCCGTCGGCGTCCACGCGGACGGCGCAGACGTCGTCGACGAGCATGGGATAGCCGCGGCGCAGGAATTCGGCGAGGAGGGTGCTTTTTCCGGCGCCGGAGTCGCCGGCGAACAGGAGAGCGCCGTGGCCGGTGGCGATGCCGCTGGCGTGCAGGACGAGGAAGTCGCGCTGGTGGAGTAGGGCGCCGAGGCAGGTGCCGAGGAGGTAGACCCGGACTTCGTGGTCGGTGGCGTCGGGATGGGGGTCGATGTGGATGGTGTTGCCGCCGGTGACGAGGTAGCGGCCGATATCCGCCACGCGCAGCAGCAGGGCGTCGGCGTTGACCTGGTGGATGGTGCTGGTGGCAATGGGGTCGGGTAGTTCGTCGGGAAAGGTGTCGAGGGTGATCACGACATCGGCGGCTTCGACTGTGGCTTCGGGGGGTGCGGGCAGCATTTCCGGGATCGGGATGACCGAGGCGAACACCAACCCATACGCCCGGAACCAATAGTGCTGATCATCCATGGCTGCCTCGCTCATGCGGGAAGGAGGTCGGTGAACGCGAACCATGAACCGAGGCCGATCTGGCTGGTGGTCTGTTGATCGGTCACGGCCAGCAGGCCGTCGATGTCGATCAATGGATTGTCCACGCGCGCCAGCAGCGGCTCACGATACGCCGGCGACGGTTCACGCAACACCGCTTTCATCTGGGCGCTCGCGGCGTTGTCATATTTGGACGGGTTCCACCGGATCCGATCCGGCAGGACGCCCGCCATGGCGGTGCGATAGAGCCAACGCTTCCACCCGTCGCGAAAGAACATCCTGCCCGGCAGGCTCAGGGCGAAGTCCAGGATCCGCCGGTCCAGGAGCGGAAACGTATAGGTGAGACCCAGCGAAGCCCCGTGCGCGGTCCACGATTCCGCGCGTGCCGGAAGGTGCCCGAAGCGCAGCAGGGTCGTCTGCATGCGATGTACGCCCGGCCGTTCCCGCAGGGCATCGACCTCGAGCGGGTCGACGGCCGAGAGCAGGCGGGCGAATTCCGGTCGGAAATATGAGGGCAGCTCGGCAGCGTCCTGCGGACCTGGTCTGCGCACCAGCCAATCCGGCAGATGCGGCCACAGCACCCGATGTTTCCAGGCCCCGCGCAGGGTGCCGCCCTGAATCCGCTGGCGCAGTTTGAGCTCGCGGTGGATCGTGGCGAAGTGCGCGCCGCGCGCGAGTTCGGCGAAATAGCCGCGACCGTTGAACGCGATCGCCTCATCCCCACCCCACCCGGACAGCAGGGTGTGGACTCCTGTCGCGACGGCCTGACGGCTCGTGGCCATTTCGTAGTTGAGGGTGACCGCGGGTCGCAGGGCGATATCGCGATAACACGCATCAGCGATATCACTGGGCAGGATCTGTGCGTAGTGCGTGCGGATCCCGCCGAAGTCGGTGACCGCCTCGACCAAGTCGCGTTCGTCCTGCTCGCTCGGCTCGACCATCCCGCGAGCGGGGGACCAGGAGAAGGCGTTGAACTGATCCCCGCGCTCGGCGATGTGTGCGGCGGCGAGCAGCGTGATGCTGGAGGAATCCAGCCCGCCACTGAGGTGAGCACCCACGGTGTCCCGGTCTGTGGTCGCGATGCGGTCGTCGATCGCCTGTCGCACGAGCGTGCGCAGCTCTTCGGCACCCTCATGATCGTCGATGTGTGGCTGCTCCGAAATGCTCTCCGGGTCCCAGTAGCGCTGAATGGACAGGCCGCGTCGGTCGAGCACGAGCAGGTGGGCGGCCGGCAGCTTGGTCACGGCGGGCACGAAGGTGCGGGTGGGATGCTGGAATAGCTCGCGTTGCAGGTACGCTCGCGTATAGGCCAAGTCCAGCGTCGCGGGCACCTCCGGATGCGCGACGATCGCCTGCAGGTCACTGGAGAACACCAGGCCGCGGCCGGGAACATGGTGGTAGTAGAACGGCCGCACACCCCCGGGGTCGCGCCAACAGAACAGCCGCTCGGCCATCGCGTCCCACACCGCGAACGCGCCCTCGCCGACGAGGCGTTCGGCACATCCGATGCCCCAGCGTCGATAAGCGGCGAGGACCAACGCCTCGTCGCTCAGGAGCGCCGCCTCCGCTGCGGCGAGATCGAGTTGGACAGTCAGGTCGGCCCGAGCGTGGAGCTGAAGATCCGCAGCGATCCACAACGCTGACTGTGGGTCCAAAGCGGCATCCGTGGCCGAGGACGCCGCGGGCAGCGTGGACCGTCCTGGGGCGCGCTGGACAGCGAGCGCACAACACGCCGATGCGCTCTCGGCGGTGTCGAGTGACGTGGCGGTCCAGGGATAGTGCGCGACCGCCGTGCACATCGTCCGCACGTGGGACGCCACGCGATCCGGGTCGCTCGCCCAGCTCACCTCGCCATGGATGAACCCCGCCACGACTGCACCGCCCCCGAAATCGACCATCCAACCTCGGTGACGCTATCCCACCGCGGGCAGAGTCGGCAGGCCTGGGCAAATCCGCCGGGTGCCGGGCTTGCTTTCTGTTCCTTGGTCAGCGGCCCGGATGGATACCGTGCCGACAGGCCACCGAAAGCCGGGGGCGATGGTCGAAAGGACGACTATGGGCAAGGAATGGTTGACGCCGGAGTTGTTTGAACTCCGGTCTGGTGCAGAGGCACAGGCCCGCAAGGGTCAGTGGTTTGAGGAAGGTACCCGCGGTTGCGCGCCGGTCAGTTCGGGCGTTGGGTGCCCCGGCACCCCGGCCGACGACCCGGGCGATCTGGAGGGACCCTCCTGATCGGGTTGTGACAAGCCCAAACGCAATGGTGCTCGCGGCGACGCCGTGGGCACCATTGCCTTGTCCGGCCCGGGAGCTCTTCGGCCTCGGCGGGAGCGTCACCCGACCCTAGGCCTTGTGCGTTGCGCGGCGAGGCTGGGAACTCGGTTCGGCTGATTCGCAGATGCGCGGCTGTCGCATCGCGAATGGGGTCTGGTCCCGGCGCAGGACGGCGAACCCGTTCGCTCCTCGCTGGAGTCCTTTTCGCGCCTCTTGCTGTCCAAAAGGCGAGCAAAAAACTTCCTTTTCCGGAAAAAAATGGATCACAGTTGACTGGTCCCGGTCAGGAGCAGCCCGCGGGCGAGACTCCAGGATAGTCGGCGAACCAGGTCATTGGGGCGTACCGCTGATGCACACCGCCACCGGTGACGAGTAAGGGACCACACCTCAGCCAGACGTGGGCCTCGATTGCTGAGCCGTTCTCCTCGAAGGCCGCGCCGTAATAGAAGGTGGTCGGGATGCCCTTGCGGTGCAGGAGCCACCACGCCGTGAGTGCCTGGGGATAGCAATTGCTGTCGGTCGGTGTCAGATGGGCAACCCGACCGATCGCCCGGCCGACGCGCCGGGCATAGCGGAGCTGTGCCGCAGGCAATCCATCGGTCGGCGTCTCCTCCATGGAGACCCCCAATCGGGCCGTGATCCGCTTGAGTGTGGCGACGGTGATGACGGCCCGCATGATCACCAGCAGAGCGAAGACGCGGAGCAGAAACAACCGGCCGGCGACCTCCCGATAGGACCTGCCGACCCTGGCGCGCGCTGACCGACGCCCAGATCGCTCGCTCTGGCTCCTGGGTTTCTCGGCGTCCGGCGCGCTATGCACCGGTAATCACGACCAGCCCTCGCTCGCGCAGCTGGTTCAAAAAGCCGATCGTCTCCCGTTCGCACGTCGGCCGGTCCACGTCGAACTCAGCCATCAGGTCCTCGCACAGTTCGTCCACGCTCACGGGTGCCGCCAAGCGATCCCAGATCGCCTTGCTCACATCGCGCAGGCCATAATAGCTGCCCGCGGTGATGTCCAGCATGACGGTCTCCGATTCGCTGACGTCATTCGCCAGCAGGTCGCTGCGTCGCTGCACGGTTGTCTTCGACGAGATCTCACTCATGGTGCCCCTTCCACTGCCCCCACCGGTTAGCCAACCACTGATCGTCAAAACTGCGTAACCCGAGGTCGGTTCGTTGTTCGACGCCATTGGACTTCTCGGTCATGGCGGCATCAGCTGGGTGAAAAGCGAGCCAGGCGCCGGCCCCGACCGGATGCTCGGCGGCCGCCACGACTGGGTCGACTTCGACGGCCTCACTCCCGGGCGGCGACCTGTTCCGCGAGCCGAGCGTGCAGCTCCCGCTCGGTCCTGATGCGCCCCCAGAAGAGCTTCCAGAGATAGGGCCCGGGGACCTCGGCGTACCGAACCGCAACCACCCCGGCCGGTGGCCACATGTCCCGCAGCCACCAGCGCAGTG
>JAUNRO010000120.1:4887-8811 GCA_030544185.1 Propionibacteriaceae bacterium
GAGCCAGGAACGTCATCCACGACTGCCGCTTTCGGAAGCGTAAGCGACCCTCGTGGCCGCGCAAGCGAATCTCGCGCGGCCAGATCCTGTCCCACCACCACGCACGCAGACCGCGTGGGCGTGACAACCCCGCCGGCCACGGCAGGCCGAGTTCGTCCAGCACCACCTCGAGCGTTTTGAGGGCGGAAACGAGGAGTCCCTCGGTGCTGAGGAACCGCTCGAAGCGCGCCCAGTCCACATGCTCGGCGGCCATCACCCGGGCGACGTCGGCATAACCCAACAGCCGTTGGAACCGGTCTTTGTTCAGGTGGACCAGCAGGTGCACCAAAGCGGTCGTGTCGTCGAGCACCCGGACGCTGCTCCCACCAGGCAGGGAATAGCTGGTGGTCCGGGCCCAGAGGTCCGCGCTCTGGCGGGTGGGGAATCCGAGCTTGAGCAGATCGAGGTGCAGGTCGACCTCGAGCCCGGCGACATGAGTAGTCACCGCCTGGATCCGGCCCGCGGTCGCCAGCGGGCCGACGTGATCCAGCCACGGATGATCGGGCTCCAGCAGGCGCACCACCTCGGCCGCGCGATCGAGCTGATGGGGAGACAGGACCAGGTCGACATCCGAGCACGGCCGCTCGCCGCGGCGGGAATACCAGCGTGTCTCAGCGGTGACCCCCTTGATCGTGGCGACCTCGATGCCCTCGGCACTGAGTCGGTTGACGCAGTCCTCCAGCAAGGCCCACACCCGCATGAGATGAGCCTGGATATACAAGTCATATTGAGCCAGCGTCGCCTTCGGTCCGGGATCGATGGAACGCTGGCGAGCCCACGTCCACAGCAGGCCCGACACTCGATGGTCCATGGCGGTGGCCAGGACCTGCTCGTCGAGCATCGCCCCGTCATCGGGCTCCCGGCCAGCCGCCAGATCGAGCAGCAGTTGCGGCAGCCGCCCGGCTCCGGAACCCTTGACTTCGCTCACGACAGCAACCTAGGCGTGCCGTGGCCAAACCGGCAACCAGCGCGTTACAGTGACGCGTCAGCCGACCTTCAGGAGGAGGGTAAGTGCCCGACAGGACTCTTCCCGGCGCCCGTGCGAAGGCCTCGACGCCACCCAAGCCGAAGCGCATCGTGTAGACCTACTTCCGGTCGGTCACCATCAAGAACCGGCTGCTTCGCGTCCTGGATTCGCTGTTCACCGGGTTCTGGCTCGGGGTGCTCTCGCCGGCCGATATGGACGCGGTCGATGACGCCTACTACGTCGGCGCGGGGCTCAAGCGCAGCAGCCCGATCGACTACGCCAACACCAAATACAACAAGCGTGGCCTGTTCGCGTGGGAACAGCAGATGATGGACGACCACTTCACCCCGGGGAGCGCGCTCGCTCTGCTCGCCGCGGGCGGTGGCCGGGAGGTGCTGGCGCTGCGCCAGCAGTCCTTCGACGTCCAGGCGTGGGAGTGTCAGCCGGAGCTGGTCGAGGCGGCCAATTCGCTGCTGGTGGCAGAGGGGTTTGAGCCGACGGTGAGCTTCGCGCCGCGCAACACGGTGCCTGCAGGCCCCGCGCAGTTCGACGGATTCATCATCGGTTGGGGTGCCTACACGCTCATCCCGGGACGCGATCGCCGAGTCGCGCTGCTGCAGGCAGCCCGCACCCGCGTCACGGCCGGTTCGCCGTTGCTGGTCTCGTTTTTCAACCGGCGTCCGGGCAACGTCTATGACCGCATCGTGGCCGGCTTCGGGAACTTGTGGCGGCGGTTGTTGCGCCGCGAGCGGCTGGAGGTCGGCGAGTCCTTGGAACCGAACCTGGTCCGTGCGTTCGTCGAGGAGGAGATCCGCTCCGAGCTCGCCGCCGGTGGCTTCCGGATGACCTATTTCTCGACGACCCCTTATGGGCACGCCGTCGCGGTGGCCGACTGACCCGGCGCCGACCCTGACCAGCGCCGGCTGGTGAGGAGAATCTCAGCCTCCAAGCAGAATTCGCGGCGTACCCCTCCTAGACTCGAAGGATGGACGTCACGATCATCACCAGGGGCCGGCAGCGCGACGGAACGACACACCTCGAGGCGAGCGCGCCGGCGAAGACGTCGGTGGATGATGTCGTCGAGGCGCTGAAGAAGAAGCTCGGCATGCACCCCGACTGCGAGGGCTGGGGCGAGGTCAAGGACGACAGCCGATCCGACGTGTGGGTCTATCAGATCTCGATCGAGCCCTGACGTCCCTGCCGGCAGAAGCGGGTCAGCGGGGGGTACGCCGGGTCGAGCGCGTGGTGGAGCTGCGCTTGGCCGCGGGCTTCTTGCGTGCCGGGCTCTTGCTCGATGACTTCTTGGTCGACGACTTCGAGCTGCTCGACTTCTTCGCCGATGGCGGCGTGAACGCGTCGAACCACGCATCCATCATGGCCTTCTGAGCCTTCTTCTGTTCTGCCGCCGCAGCGCCCATCATCGTGCTGCGGGCGGTATTCGCCGCCTTGTTCCAAGCGCTCAGCGAGGCGCTCATCCAGGGGTTCTTGGCCATGGTGTGTCTCCAATTGCGTCGATGGAATGGGTGAGGCGGTGACACCCCAGATGATGTCACCGCCTCGTTGCTGGCTTGGTGCGCTGTGCCGCGCAGCGTGCCGGGTCAGTGCGGCCAGTTGCGCCCGTCCGTGCCCTGACCAGGATTGCCTGGCGTGGCGTCGGGATCGATGATCAAGGGGTCACCGGCGTCCTCGGCCATCAGCTCCGGATCCTTCCCGATCGGGTCGCGGCCGGTCCGTGTCCGCGACCGTCCTGTGCCGAGGTCTGGGTGTGCTCGCGGACGTCCTCGGCCTGGAATTTGCCCTCCTCGGCGACATGCTGGGCGGACTCGGTGGCCGAATCCCTGACCTGTTGCACGGCCTGCTGGGCCTCGGGCTTGAGATGCTCCGCGGCCTCCTTCGCCGCCGACTGCACGGCGTCGACGGCCGGCTGGGCGCGATCCTTGAGATCGGTCGCGAGCTGCTGCTCACGCCGGCTGGTCGGGATCAGGCTCCCGATCAGCGCACCCGCACCGAAGGCGATCAGCCCGGCCGCCAGCGGGTTGCCCCGCGTCCGCTGCTTGAGCTGGCGGGGTGCGTCCTGCACGGTGTCGCGCGCATCGCGGCCCATCTGTCCGGCCCGGTCACGGGCCGTCGGGCCCTGATCATAATTTGAGGCATAGCGATCGTCCTCGGGCGAACCGAAGACCCGTTCCTTGAGGCCCTGGGCACTCTCGCGAACTCCCTCGACCTGACGCCGGACCACGTTGCCGGGCCGTGCCTCGTCGGCGAGTGCATTGACGTCCTGGCTCAGGTTGGCGCGCGTGCGCTCGATGTCGCGGCGGATCTCTTCAGGGTCGTTGTGCGTGGTCATCGGTTCTTCGCCTCCTCGCCCTTGAGGGCATTGGGAATCTGGCCAACGGTTTCGGCGGTCCGGGGAGCTCCCTCGACCTTGTTGAGTGACGACTTGCCCGCGCCGGCGAGGATCGCGGCGATGACCGCCCAGATCACACCGACGATCACGAAGGACCAGCCGAAACGGGGCTCGGTCGAGTCGATCAGGTGCGCGATCGCCCACCAGAGGCCGAGGGACAGGAAGAGCAGCATCATGTGAGCTGCCACGCCGGCTCCACCGAGCAGCCCGGCGCCCTTGCCGGCGTTCTGGGCGCTCTGACGGACCTCCGCCTTTGCCAGCGCCACCTCCTGACGCATCAGGGTTGAGACGTCAGCGGTCAGATCGGAGAAGATCTCGCCCACGGACCGGTCGTCGCCGGCCAGCTGGCGATCGATCGACCGGCCCTGGGAGAGTCCAGCGCTGTCGTATTCATGTGATCCGGTGGCGGCCCGTTGGGGTTCCGGGCCACCCGTCGGACCCACCTGGTCGAAGCGATCGGTCATCGAGGCTCACCCGGATTCTGGAACTGGCCCTCGCCGTACTGCGCCTC
>JAUNRO010000121.1 GCA_030544185.1 Propionibacteriaceae bacterium
GCAGGGTCTGGCCGACGGCTACTTCGTCCTGCCGAACACGATCAACGACTACCTGGCCGATCTGAAGCCCGAAGAGCTCACCCTCGATTCGCCGGCAGTCGTCGAAGCCGTGCAGGAGGTCCAGGACCGCGTGACGACCCTGCTGTCGATCAACGGCTCCAAGACCGTCGACACCTTCCACCGCGAGCTCGGCCACATCATGTGGGAATACTGCGGCATGGAGCGCACCGAAGAGGGCCTGCGCAAGGCGATCGGCCTGATCCGGGACCTGCGCGATGAGTTCTGGCGCGACGTCAAGGTCACCGGTGAGTCAGAAGAGCTGAACCAGACCCTGGAGCGGGCCGGCCGCGTCGCCGACTTCCTGGAGCTCGGCGAGCTCATGTGCATCGACGCCCTGGTGCGTCGAGAGTCCTGTGGCGGTCACTTCCGGGGCGAGTCCCAGACCGAAGACGGTGAGGCGCTGCGCCATGACGACGAGTTCGCGTTCGTCTCGGCGTGGGAGTTCACCGGTGGCCAGCCGATCCTGCACAAGGAGCCGCTGGAATACGAGTTCGTCGAGATGAAGCAACGGAGTTACAAGTGAAGGTCAACCTCAAGATCTGGCGCCAGAAGAACAACCAGGCCCAGGGCCGGATGGAGGAATACCAGCTCGACGGGGTCTCCGACCACATGTCGTTCCTGGAGATGCTCGATCTGCTCAACGAGCAGCTCACGGCGGAGAACAAGGACCCGGTGGCCTTCGACTCCGACTGCCGCGAGGGCATCTGCGGGACCTGCGGTGTGGTGATCAACGGCGTGGCCCATGGCCGCGGCCAGACCACCTATCAGACGACCACCTGCCAGTTGCACATGCGGGAGTTCCGCGACGGCGACACCATCACGGTCGAGCCGTGGAAGGCCGAGGGCTTCCCGATCCTGCGCGACCTGGTTGTCGACCGCTCCTCGTTCGACAACATCATCCAGGCCGGTGGCTATATCTCCGCACCGACCGGTTCTGCGGTCGAGGCGAACTCTTTGCCGGTCAACAAGAAGGACGCCGACCACGCGTTCGACAACGCCACCTGCATCGGCTGTGGCGCGTGCGTGGCCGCGTGCCCCAACGGCTCGGCGATGCTGTTCACCTCGGCCAAGGTGGCCCACCTGGGTCTGCTGCCGCAGGGCCAGCCCGAGCGCTGGTCCCGGGTTCTCAACATGGTCGCCGTTCATGACGAGTCCGGGTTCGGCAACTGCACCAACATCGGTGAGTGCACCGCAGTTTGCCCCAAGGGCATCCCGCTGGAGAGCATCTCGCGGCTCAACCGCGACCTGTTCACCGCCTTGCGCAAGGGCTGAGCCCACAGCACCCGACAGCCGAAACGGCGCCGGTCCCCGGGCGGGATCGGCGCCGTTTCGCGTCCCGGTGGCTCAGCGGACCAGCTTGTCGGTGAGCGGGGTGAGACTGCGGATCATCGGATGCAGATCGTCTTCGGGGGCATCGGGCTCGGTCGACCAGTTGTTGTCCTGACCTTCGATCCGCATGACGAGCAGCGCGACCCGGTTCCCGATCACGACCACGCCTTGGCTTTCGAACTCGCCCACGTCCTCCGGGGTGGTGTAGGCCCACTCGCTCACCTGCCCGCGGGCTCCGTGGGGCACGAACACAACAGTGGGGGCGACCACCTGGTTGCCGTCCGTGCGGTTCTGGCCTTCGAGGACCAGCGTGCAGTCCGCGACCCATTCCTCCAGGGTCTCGGCGGCCTGATCGGCCACCTCGGCGGTGTCGAAGCTCATCGCGACTGCGGCGGCTTGGCCGTCGCCACCGGTCATCTCGAAGGTGCGCACCTGGATCGAGTTCGCCCCCAACGAGTCCAGCGGTGTCTGTTGGCAGACGCTCAGCTGACCAGCCCCGGTGCCGGTCGTCGTCTCCCCGGTCTCCCACTCGACCGCGTCGTTCCACTGCAGGTCGTCCGCCTCCGGCAGGTTGGCCGCACTGACCGAACCGTCCGCGTTGGGTGCAGGCATGGAATCCGGGCTGACCTGGCCGTCCGGCTGGGGCATGGCGGCGGTGTCGCCGGGCTCCGGGCCACCGGGCGCGGGACCGCCCGGCTCGCCACTGCAGGCACTGACGGCGAGCACAGCGGCCAGGACAAGGCTGGGCACGAGTCGCATCTTCATGGCGCAGAGCCTAACGCGCCGGGCGTACTGCTTGAATTTGGCGACGTCCGCGCGACTGTGGCAGAATCTCTCGCTGTTGCCCAGCCGAGTCTCCTGCCGTGGGGGGATTCGCTCGAGCTGGCGCGATTCCCCAGAGTCTTTTCTGACGGTGACCTGCGGCACCGGCAAGGAATACGAACATGAGCAAGCTGATCAACGAGCTCGACCAGGCCTCGCTGCGGACCGAACATCCGAAGTTCCGCGCCGGCGACTCCGTGAAGGTTCACGTGCGAGTCGTCGAGGGCAACCGGTCCCGCATCCAGGTGTTTGCCGGCGTTGTGATCGCCCGCAACGGCGGGGGGATCCAGGAGACCTTCACCGTGCGCAAGGTCAGCTTCGGCATCGGCGTGGAGCGTACCTTCCCGCTGCACAGCCCGATCATCGACAAGATCGAGGTCGAGCGTCGCGGCGATGTGCGACGGGCCAAGCTCTATTATCTGCGCGGCCGCTCCGGAAAGGCCGCCAAGATCAAGGAAAAGCGCGACAACTGATGAGAAGATGAGGCGGTGTTGATCACCGCCTCATCGTTGTTTGGGGGCGAAGTTCGCCACTGTCGAGGGGGGACAGTGTGCCTGGGCGAGGAGTCGTTCTGAGCGGGGCAACAAGGTCTGGTGCGGAGAGCCCGCAGGAGGACGACACCCAGGGTGGCCCGAGGACCAAACCGAAGCAGAGCTTGGGCGCATTCCTCCTCGAGCTCGTGGTGATCGTCATCGTCGGGTTGCTGATTACCACCGCACTGCGGGCCTTCGTGTTCCAACCGTTCGAGGTGCCGTCGGGGTCGATGGAGAACACTCTGCAGGTCAACGACAAGATCGTTGCGGTGCGGGTCATCGATTTCGCCCGAGGTGACATCATCGTCTTCCGCGACACCAACGACTGGCTCGGGCCGCAGCCCCAGAGCGGTGTGCTGCGGCGGGGCCTGGAGTTCGTGGGCGTGCTGCCCAGCTCCGCGGAGGGCCACCTCGTCAAGCGTGTCGTGGGTATGCCGGGGGACCGCGTCGCCTGCTGCGACCCGGAAGGCCGGCTGACCGTCAACGATCAGCCGCTCGACGAGAGCGCCTATCTCTATGCCGACGCGTCGGGTCAGGTGCGGCCAGCCGAGAAGCCCTTCGATGTCGTGGTGCCGGCCGGGCGCCTGTTCGTCGTGGGTGATCATCGCAACGCCTCCGGCGATTCCCGGTGCCACCTGCAGGACGTGTCCCTGCAGGGCGGACCGCCCGGGGGCCCGGCGTTCATCCCGACCGACGCCGTCATCGGCACAGTGGCGCTCATCATCGCCCCGCTCAACCGCATCCAGCGCTTCGAGACCCCGCCCGCCTTCGCCGGCGTGCCCCAACGAGCGCAGCCACCACCGGATGAGCCTGAGCTGATCCTGGTGTCCGAGGGCTGCTGATGGCCCGGTTCGTGATCCGCCGGGATTCCGGCCTCTATGGCTATGAGCGTGCCTTGGCGCGCGCCGGGCTCGGGCCCGTTGCGGGTGCGGACGAGGCCGGCCGGGGTGCGTGTGCCGGGCCCTTGGTGGCGGCAGCGGTGGTGTTGGCCGACTCGCCCGGGCGCCGGATCGACGGGCTGAAGGATTCCAAACTGCTGACCCCCGCCCAGCGGGAGCGGGCGTACGCCGAGATCGTCGCGAAGGCGACGGCATGGTCGGTGGTCGCGCTGAGCCCGGGGGAGTGCGACCGGCTGGGGATGCACGTCGCCAACATCCAGGCGCTGCGCCGGGCGTTGCTGCGCCTCGACGTCACGCCGCGCTATGTCCTGACCGACGGCTTCGGCGTGGACGGTCTCGGCGTGCCGGGGCTTGCGGTGTGGAAGGGCGACCGGGTCGCGGCTTGTGTCGCGGCCGCCTCGATCATCGCGAAGGTCACCCGCGACCGGGTCATGGTCGAGCTCGCCGAGCGCTGGCCGGCGTACAGATTCGAGGTCCACAAGGGCTATTGCACCCCGGTCCACCAGGCTGCGCTGGACGAGCACGGGCCCTGCCCGGAGCATCGCCTGCGGTTCGACAACGTGGTCCGTGCACTTCGTGACCAGCGGGCTAGAGTGGGGCAATCATGAGTGCCGAGGACCTGGAAGATTACGAGGCGGGGCTGGAGCTCCAGCTCTACAAGGAATACAAATCGGTCGTCGGCATCTTCAAATATGCCGTCGAGACCGAGCGCCGGTTCTATCTGTGCAATGCGGTGGATCTGAAGGTGCGTTCCGAGGGCGGCGATGTCTATTACGAGGTGTCGATGGGCGACGCCTGGGTCTGGGACATGTATCGCCCGGCCCGCTTCGTCAAGAGCGCCAAGGTGCTGACGTTCCGCGATGTTTCCATCGAGGAGATCGTGCACAACGATCTGCAGGTGCCGGACGAGGCCTGATCACACCAGGCGCTGGGTCATCTCCCCGACGCCCTCGATCCAGGTGTGCAGTGTCTCCCCGGACTGCAGGAACCGCTGGGGATCGCGGCCGAGCCCCACCCCCGCGGGCGTACCCGTGAAGATCACATCGCCCGGATAGAGCGTCACGTTCTCCGAGATCTTCGCCACCAGCGCCGGGACGCCGAAGATCATCTCGGAGGTGCGCCCGCACTGGACGACCTCGTCGTTGATCCGGCACCCGATCTCGAGATCGTCGCGATTCGGCAGTTCGTCGGGGGTGACCAGGAACGGGCCCTGGGGAGCGAACCCGGGATAGGACTTGCCGAGACCGAACTGAGGCGCCGGCCCGCGCAACTGGGTGATGCGCTCGGAGAGATCCTGACCGACCGTCACACCGGCGACATGGTCCCAGGCAGTGTGCTCCTCGATGCGGTGGGCCTCGCGACCGATCACCGCGACCAGTTCGACCTCCCAGTCGACGTGGCCGCCGGAGGGCAGCCGGACCTGGGTCTCGGGACCGGTGAACGCGGAGACATATTTGGTGAACACCGGCGGCAGTTCCGTCGGCGGCTCGAAGCCCGACTCTGCGGCGTGGGCGTCGTAGTTCAGGCCGATTGCGAAAACCTGGCGTGGCTGCGGCGAGGGCGCGCCGAGGGCGGCGCGATCGAGGGGTACGCCGGAGTCGGCCTCGAGCTCGGCCTCGGCAGCCCACGCGCGGAAGTCGTCCCAGACCTCATAGACAGCGCTCGGCGACGGCCCGAACCGCCCGGCCGAAGCGTCGGCGATGTCGATGAGGCGGTCCTCGCCACCAGCCGTGAGGACCAGGTGGGCACGATCGGCGATATTGGCTATGCGCATCTGTGGGCTCCTTCGTCAGTGCTGAGTCCATCATGGCCGGTCCAAAGTTGTGGAGTTGTCCACAGCGCAGAGGGAGCACGAAGCACTGTCCACAGGTGAGCTCCGGGGGCGGTCCGATCCGGGCCCGACCGCGCAAGGTGTCGGTATGAGCGGAGTGAAACAACGCGCGGGTGCCCGTGGCGAACAGTGGGCTGAGGAAGTGCTGACCGAGGCCGGCATGGTGATCATCGACCGGAACTGGCGGTGCCGGGCCGGAGAGATCGATCTGGTGGCGATCGACGACGTCGAGGGGATGTCGACGCTGGTTTTCTGCGAGGTGAGGTATCGCACGGGGACGGGCTTCGGGACGCCCCTGGAGTCGATCACCCCGGAGAAGGTGCGCCGGCTGCGGCAGGCGGCGGCTCAGTGGCTGGCCGCGCACCGGGTGCGTGCGCGACAGATCCGATTGGATGCGATCGGACTGCTGGAACTGCCCGGGCGACCGCTGCAGATCGACCACATCCGAGGGATCGAGTGATGGGCCTCGCGAGTGCCCGGTCAGTGGCGCTGACCGGGATGGATGGCCACATTGTCGAGATCGAGGCGTTCACGGGGCAGGGGTTGCCGCGGACGATCCTGGTCGGGCTGCCCGACACGGCGCTCTATGAGTCCCGTGACCGGTGCCGCGCCGCGGTCGGCAGCAGCGGGCTGAGTTGGCCCGATCGCCTGCTGACGATCAACCTGCTGCCGGCGACACTGCCGAAGGCCGGCAGCCACTATGACATCGGCATCGTCGCGGCGATCCTGGGCGCGTGTGACCTGGTGCCGCATCGGCTGCTCGAGGACACGATTCTGCTGGGCGAGCTGGGTCTCGACGGTCGGGTGCGGGCCGTGCGGGGCGTGCTGCCGTGTGTGATGGCGGCGCAACTGCATGGGTACGCCAAGGTCGTGGTGCCCGCCGATCAGGTGCATGAGGCGCGATTGGTCGAGGGCATGGCGGTGACCGGGGTGGCCACGTTGGCCCAGCTGGTCGATCTGCTGCACGGCCGGCCCGTGCCGGTGCCACCGCCGGTGGCCCGGGACGACTCCGCCGGCCGGAGCGTGCTGGATCTTGCCGATGTCGTCGGCCAGGCTGAGGCCAAGTGGGCGATCGAGGTGGCCGCCGCGGGCCGGCACCATGTCTATCTGCACGGACCGCCCGGGGTCGGCAAGACGATGCTGGCCGAGCGCCTGCCCGGGCTGTTGCCGGACCTGCGGCCCGTTGAGGCGTTGGAGGTGGCGGCGGTGCGCTCCCTGGCCGGGGTGGCCCAGCCCGCCGACCTGGACCTGCGCCCGCCGTATTCCGATCCGCATCACTCCGCTTCGGTCCCGAGCCTGGTCGGCGGTGGGGCGCGGGTCGCTCGGCCCGGGGCGATCAGCCTGGCGCATCGTGGAGTGCTCTTCCTCGACGAAGCCCCCGAGTTCCATCCTCGCGTGCTGGACGCACTGCGGACCCCGCTCGAGCAAGGCGGCATCACGCTCGGGCGGACCCAGCAGCAGGTGCGTTATCCGGCGCGGTTCCAGCTGGTGCTGGCGGCCAACCCATGCCCGTGCGGTCAGTCGGAGACGCCGGGGGGCACGTGCAATTGCCCGCCAGCCCGGATCCGGCGCTATCGGGAGCGGGTGTCCGGGCCGGTTCTGGACCGGATCGACATCCACCAGAACCTGCAGCCGTTGAAGCGGTCGCATGCCCAGGCGGCCGCGCTGATCTCCGCGGAGTCGACCGAGGTCGTGGCCGCGCGCGTCCGGGAGGCCCGGGAGCGTCAGGCCTGGCGTCTGCGAGGGTTGGGGTGGCTCACAAATGCGGAGGTGCCGGGACCTGCTTTGCGCACGGCGCTGCCGCTGCCCGAGGGGCTCGAGTTGCTCGATGACGCGGTGCGGCGGGGGAGCCTGTCCGCCCGTGGTGTCGACAAGTGTGTGCGCCTGGCGTGGACGGCAGCGGACCTGGTCGGCTGCGACGTGCCGACGGCCCGGGAGATCCGGCTGGCGCTGGCCCTGCGCCGGGGCGAGGCCGGGCTGCGGGCGGTGGCGTGATGAGCCGCGGACTGATCAGCGGCGACCTGGGCGCCCGGCCGCCGGTGCGTGACGATCGGATGGCGAGAATGGCGTTGGCCTGCGTCACCGAGCCCGGGGACAAGGCGCTGTGCGACCTCGTGACTGCGGAAGGGGCGGAGGCGGTTTGGGCGTCGCTGACGGGGGAACGGCGCTCGACACGTTGGGGGCGGCGGCTGGGGAGCGTCCGGTTGGCCCGGGTGATGGTCGAGATGAGACAGCGCCGGCTGCGCTTCGTCGTGCCCGGCGACGAGGAATGGCCGGGGCAGCTCGATGATCTGGCGCATGTGGAGCAGGGCGGCATTCAGGGCCAGCCGTTGGGGCTGTGGGTCCAAGGCCCTGGGCACTTGGCGGAGTGGTCGGCCGGCAGCGTCGCCGTGGTCGGCACGCGGACTTCCACGCGTTATGGGGAGGCGGTCGCGGCCGAGCTGGGTGCGGACCTCGCCGCGAGCGGCCGAACGGTGGTCTCGGGCGGTGCCTACGGCATCGACATCTCGGCCCATCGTGGTGCTCTCGCGGTGCGGGGACGGACCATCTCGGTTCTGGCCAGCGGGCTGGACGAGCCGTATCCGCGCGGCAACTCCCGGGTCTTCCAGGAGGTGAGCACCAGCGGGCTGCTCGTGTCTGAGCTGCCGCCGTTGGAGCGCCCGACGCGGACCAGATTCCTGGGACGCAACCGGGTGATCGCCGGGCTGGCGGTCGCTGCGGTGATGGTGGAGGCCAAGGTCCGGTCAGGGGCGGCCAACACACTCGCCTGGGCCGAGGGGCTCAGCCGCACCCGGATGGCCGTGCCGGGACCCGTCACCTCAGCCGCCTCCGAAGGTCCCCACGAACAGATCCGCACGGAGGCGAAGCTCGTGACCGATGCCGCGCAGGTGTGCGCCGAACTGGCCAGGGTTGGCCAGGACATGCTGCCGATCCCGCTGGGACCGATGCGTCCGGTGGATCAGCTCACCCCGGTGCAGCGGGAAGTCTTCGAAGCGGTGCCCGGGCGTGGCGGGCTGACGCCGGAGGCAGTCGCCGGCCGATGCGGCCACGGACTGCTCACCGTGCTCGGCGCACTGGAGGAACTCGAGGCCGCGGGCCTCGTCCTCCACGGCCCGCGCGGGTGGCGGCTCAAGCCGGGGGCGGTCGGGTGAACGCGGCAGCAATACGTCGGGTGGGGCCCCGCCCGCCATGGTGGACGTCCGGCCGTGCAGTGGCGCGGGGTG
>JAUNRO010000122.1 GCA_030544185.1 Propionibacteriaceae bacterium
GGCGGCGTAGGTGCAGAATCCCCGTCCAGTGCCACGACCGAACCCCGTTTCCCCTTGTCAGCCCCACCCGCGATCGCACTGAACGTGGGTTCTGCGCACAATGGCGAAACTCCCGGGCCGGTGCGGATCCCACCGAGGACCGACCTCGCTAAGCCCCCCAGGGACAGACGAAGTCCCGGGCGCGCAATTTCACACGCCAGTCGGCCGGCGGATCCTGCTCCGGCAGCTCCGCCAACTGGTCGACATCCTCCCCGACCAGATTGACCCGCACCTCATAGACCCCACCGCGCAGCGTCATGGTGTGTGGCCCCAGGTTCTTCAGCATGGCCAGCGAGGCTTCATTGTCCTCGTCCACGAGCGTCAGCAGCCGGACCACGCCCTCGGGCCGTCGCGCCACCAGGATGCGCAGGAGCGCCGTGGCGATCCCGCGTCCCTGGCAGGCGTCCTGGACCGTGACGGCGATATCGGCGGTGTCGGGGTGATCGGGGTCGCGCACGATCCGTCCGACCGCGACGGGCAGGGCCGACTCCTGTCCGTCGACGAACACGTAGTAGGCGATGTGGTCCACGCCGTCCACCCCGTCGACAAGCTGATCCAACAGCTGCGGACTGAGGTTCGGCATCGGGGTCAGGAAACGGTGGAATTTCGATTCCGAGGACAACGTCTTATAGCCGGCGGCATGCAGTTCGCGATCCGCAGGTGTCAGCGGCCGGATCCAGGCAGCGGTGCCATCGCGGAGCGTGATCTCCTCGGGGCCAGGCAGGTCCGCACCGTGCTGGTCCTCATCCAGTGGCGGCCACCACCACGCCAGCCAGCGGCGCAGCGCCCCGTTCGGGTCGATGAACGGGAGACCGGCAGGACTGGAGAAAACGAAGGTCTGCGGCACCGGTCAAGCCTAATTACCCGACCAACCACACCCGACCGGAGGCCGCATGGTGGATCGACCGGTCAGGCCGGTGGCGCCCAGCTTCGCGCCGGGCGGCGCCCCTGCCGGCGGCGGGACCGCCGGCGCAGCCGAGCTCTGCGCGCCGATCGGGCGGTCTGTCCGGCCGTCCGCGCCCGCGCTCGATCGCGCTTGGGCACCGAGTGTCCCGCCGGCAGCTCGTCCAGTTCCCCCACGGCTGCGAGCAGGGATGGCAGCATCGCCTTGGCGGTCCGCCGATAGCCCGCGACACTCGGATGGAACCGGTCGAGGCTGAACATCTTCTCTGGCTCGGCGAGGAAGATGGGCCCGACGACCCGCCCCAGCGATACCGTGCGGGCGCCCCGCGCCAGTGCCACCGAGCGCTGGGCGCGCGCCAGGAGCGCTCCGCGGCGCGAGGCGAGGGTCCGCAGGGGCTGCGGCAGCGGACGAATGGCGCCGAGGTTGGGACACGTCCCCACGATCACCTCGGCGCCGAGAGCGTGGAGCCGATCGATGACGTCGCCGAGGTCGGAGACCGAACGCATGATGGAGATCCCATGGGTGACGTCGTTGCCACCCACCACGACGACGGCAAGATCAGGCCGGTAATCCTCCGGCAGCGCCTCGATCTGATCAAGCACCATGTGGGTTCGGGCGCCCACAACCGCAACGGTGCGCAGGCGCACAGACCGCTGGGTCCGGGCCGCCAGTGTCTTCGCCAGCCGCCCGCCGAGCGTGTTCCGGCGACGGTCGGCGCCGAGCCCCGCCGCAATCGAGTCACCGAGGACCAAGAGCTCGATCCGCCCGGGAGAGCCCTTGCCATAAACCTTGTTGCCCTTGGGCGCCTGGTCGCCGATTGCACGCGCGAAGATCTCGCGGCGGGCGGCCTGCGCCTGCCGGGTGAGCAGCTGCGCACCGCTGCGTCTGAGCAGTGAGCAGGCGGCCACGACGACAGCGAACACGAGGACCCGGCGCCATCCGCTCCATCTGCCCACCCCGAGAGTGTGTCCGGACGCGGGTGACGCCGGGGCAACAGCAAGACGAACGACGCGTGAAGAAATCAATTCCCCAGCCGCAGTGCCGCAAGCTCGGCCCGGGAGCGGACGCCGAGTCGCGAATAGACGCGGGTGAGGTGATATTGCACGGTCTTCACCGAGATGAACAACGTCGCCGCCACCTCGCGGTTGGTCATCCCCTGCAGCACCAAGTCGACCACCGCCTGTTCCTGCGGCGTGAGGTCGGTGAGCGAGTCCGCGTCCCGAGTGCGGCTGCCGGCCTTGAGCTCGCGATTGCACCGGTCGACATAGCCGGTGGCGCCGATCGCCGCAAAGCCGCGACGCGCACGATAAAGCTCGGCCTCGGCATCGCGGCGCTTGCCGATGCGGCGCAACGCCTGGCCATATTCGAAGTGCAGCCGCGCGCGCAGCAACGGCAGCGGCAGATCGCTGATCTGGCCGAGTGCCGCCTCGAACGTGTCCCGGCCGCTCGAGGTGTCCCCGAGCGAGAACTGCAGCCGGCCACGCGCGCCACCGAGACGCGCCATCGTCGACCGGTGCTGGCGCGCCGTGGCGAGCTCCTCGTGCGGCCGCAGGAACGCATCGGCGCCCTCCCGATCCCCGGTGGCGACGAGGGCGATGGCGTACGCATCGTGCCAGGGCCAGAAGCCCGGCTCATGGATGCCCGGATGCAGGTCCTTGATGCGCAGCTGTTCGAAGGCCCGCAGGACGCCGGTGTAGTCGCTGCGGGCCATCGCCACCGCCACCCTCGCCATGGCGGCGGCGACCTGCATGCCGTGATAGTCGGTGCGCACCGACGACGCCTTCGCCGCGTGATGTTCCGCGAGCTCGAGGTCGCCGCGCAGGGCGGCCAGCTGGGCCCCGGACCAGTGCACCAGCGGCACCATGACGTTCTGGCCCGTCTCGTCCATCATGGGGATCGCCCGGTCAACCGCGGACTGGGCCGCGCGCAGGTCCCCGAGCGCGAGCCGGGCCTGGGCGAGCCAGGCATTCGACCACAGGGAGATGCGGGTCGATCCGCGCCAGGTCGAGGTGGGGGCCGCAGTCTCCAGCTCATGGGCGGCCAGGGACACCCGGTCGAGCGCCAGATGCAGCCAGCCCTGGCCCATCAGCGCCCGCTGGCCCTGGGCACCAGTGCGCATCCGGCCGGTCGCCTCGGCGCAGACCTGGAGCGCCTCCTCGGTGCGGCCGATGCCGCCGAGGCCCAGGCCATACATCGTCAGCGCCTCGACCCCCGGGACACTGCCCGGGTCAGCCATAGCGGTTTGGCACCAGTGCACCAGGCCCTCGGAGTCCCAGTCCACCAACGAATGCAGGGCCAGCCGGTGAGCGATCACAGCCTTCGTCGCAAGGTCACCTGACTCCTCCGCACCGGCCCATGCCCGCCGCAGCAGCATGTCCGCCTCGTCGCGGTGGCCGAGCAGAAGCTGGTGATATCCGAGCACCCCGTCGCGCTGGGCTGTGACCGCCGTGCGTTCCAACTCCGGGATCAGCGCCAAGGCGTCATAGAGATTGCCCGCGCTCACTTTCGCGTCCACACAGGCGACCAGGCGCCGAGTCTGTTCGGCCTCGTCGACCGAAAGACGGCTCGCCGCGAGCCAGGCCTCCCCCGCGGTGTCCCACACGCCGTCGGCCGCGCACTTCTCGGCGTACGCGTCGATGCGCCCCGCGACTTCCTCGCTCGGCCCGCCGACCGCCAGAGCCAGCTGCCGCAGGGCCAGTCCCTCGTCCGACATGACCTCGGCGGCGCGCTGGTGCAGCAGCCGCTGACGGGCCACACCCATGGATTCGTACGCCGCAGCGCGCGCCATCCGGCTCGGGAAACCCACCAGGATCCGCAGGCTCGCCCGGCGGACGCGCAGCAGGCCATGGGCCAGCGCCTCGTCCAGGATCGGCAACGGGTCGTCCAGGTCGGCGACCAGGGCGGCCTCCTCGATCGGGACCCAGCGGCCGATGGTCGCGCAGGCCTCCACCAGTGCCCGCACCCGGGGTCCTGCGGTGGCCAGCGTGGCCCGGGTGCGCGACAGCGCCGACAGCGTCGGCGGCAGCTGCACGTCCGGCGCCTTCCACGCGGCCGGATCATGATGGGCAAGGAGTTCCGCGATCGCGGACGGGGAGCCCACGGTGTGTTTGGCCAGCCGGCGGGCGACCCCTTCGTCGAGGGCGATGCCGAGACGGGAGACGAATTCCCGGACGTCGTTGGCGTCCATGGCTTCGACGACACAGGTGCTGCGGCGATGGGCCCGGCGCAGTTCGCTCAGCAGTTCGTCGTCGTCGCGCGTGGGGTCGTCGACGGTCCCGGCGATCAGGACGAGAACCGGCTGGTCGTGCAGCCGGTGCACCGCCGACGACAAGGCCCGCAGCGAGGCGGGATCCGCGTCTGCGGCCTCAGTGATGAGATAGACCGCGGGACCGGCACTGGCGGCTCTCGCCAGGGACCTGGCGGGCTCGGCACGGTCCAGCCCGAGCCGGTCGAGGACGCCGAACTCCAGGTCGCGCTCCCAAGCCAGACAGGTGACCTCGACGAACCGGGACTCCACCACCCCACGCGCGCTCGCGATCGGCCGCACAAGCGAATCGATCACCGAATAGACGTCGTCACCGTTGCGACCGATGAGCAACAGCAACGTCGCTCGTCCACCCAGGGCCACTTCGACCAGCTGCGGCACGGACTTGGTGGACCCCTCGATCTGGGGCACTTCCGTCGCGTGCTCGTATCGCTCCATGGAGCGGGAGAATACGCGGTTTTCCGCCCCAGAACGAGGCTGCGCCCCGCCACCGAAAGTGGTGACGGGGCGCAGGCCCCTGGAGGGTTTGTGTCAGCCGAGGTCTCCGCCGGCCACCGGCAGGGTGGTGCCGGTGATGTAGGAGGCTTCATCGGACGCCAGGAAGCAGATCGCTGCGGCCTGCTCATCGAGCGAGCCATAGCGCTTCAGCAGCGACGACTCGATGGTCTGATCGACCGTCGTCTGGTGCCAGCCCTCTTCCCGCTCGTTCTGTGGCTCGCCACCGCGCGGGATCTTGCGCGGAGGCGCGTCGGTCCCACCGGGAGCGGTTGCCACGACGCGGACACCGTGCTCCGCCGCCTCCCAGGCGAGCGATCGGGTCAGCGCGTTCACGCCACCCTTCGCCGCCGCATAGGGCAGACGGTTGAGCCCCGTCGTCGCCACCGATGACACGTTGACGATGGTGCCCTGACCCCGCTCATAGAGGTGCGGCAGCACCGCGCGGCAAGCCCACATCGTCGGATAGAGGGAACGGTTGATCTCCTTGACGATCTCGTCCTCGGCGTACTGGTCGAACGGCTTGCGCCAGATCGTGCCACCGACGACGTGGATGGCCACATCGATCCGACCGAACTTCTGCATCGCCGTATCGACCACCGACTGCGCACCCGCATAGGTCTCGAGATCAGCCAGCTGCGAGACCGCATCGCTGCCGGTTTCGGCGAGCTTGCTGGCCACTGACTCGACGAGCTCCGAGCGGTCGGCCAGCACGAGCCGGCCACCCTCGGCATGGATCCGCTTCGCGACCGCTTCGCCGATGCCCTGGGCCGCGCCGGTGATGACGACGACCTTGCCGGCGAACCGGCCTGGGCTGACGAACGGTGTGGCCTTCGCATCCCGCATCGCGCGCCGCATGGTCTGCTTGGACCGGTCGGCGTGCGCAATGAACAGCTCGCGAGCCCGCTGGCGGTCTCCCGCCTCGATCGCATTGACCATGTCGAGATGATCCTTGGCGATCAGCGGATGGCACCAGTGCGCGTTCTTCAGGACCTCTTCCATCTCACCCTTGACGCCCAGGCGCTGATAGGCCTGGAGCAGGTGCTGGTTGTTGGTCATGCTGAACAGGTAATCGTGGAACGCCGCGTTGGTCTCGGTGAAGCCCAACGGATCGGTGAACTGATCCCCCTTCACATAGGGCACCGTGGCCTCGGCGAGCATGCGATAGGCCGCGATCTGCTGGGAGTTGAGCCGGCCGAGCACCAGCTCGATCGCACCCAGCTCGAGGGCCTGGCGGGCCTCGAAGATCGCGTCCGACTTCTGGATCGCCGGGTGCTCCTCGCCGATCTCGTAGTCATCCTCGGCCTCCGGCAGGAAGGTCGCCGCGATGCCCGAGATCTCAGAGCCGGCCAGCGACTCCAGATCGGTCACCGGGAAGATCTCCTGGCCACCGATTCCACGCGACGCCTGGACGGGCGCGATGCTGGAATCGGCGCCCACGGCCTCACCGGTCCCGCTGCCCTCGGTGGTCAGCACGAGCTGACCCACGACGGAGCGGACGGTGTCCGGGGAGTCGGCCGCGACCGAGGTCACCGTTGCCGGCGCCAGATCGCTCGAGGCGAAGATCGTCTGGCCACCGATGCCACGGGCGGCATCCCCAGCCGTGATCAGATCGCGCTTGGCGCCCCGGGTGACCCGAGCGGCAACCTTGCGTACCGTCGACTCCGGAGCCAGCGCCGGAACCGGCGGCTCGCCCGTCTCGGCGATGGTCGCCGCGGTGGCGGCCGGGGTGGACGAGGTGAACTTCTCATAGAAAAAGCCGTTCGGCTCGACACCCGCTGCCTTCACATGCTCGCGCACGGCCTCCACCATCGGCGGCGGACCGCAGAGATAGATGGAGGCGTCGCCCGCGTGCAGGTGCTCGGGCTCGATGATGCCCATGACGAAGCCCTTGTTCTTGGCCTTCGCGTTGGGATCGGCGACGCAATAGTCCCAGGAGAAGTTGGGCAACTCCTTGGCCCACTGATCGAGCAGGTCGGTCTCCACGATGTCGTTGTCGGTGTTGGCACCATAAACGAGGTGGAAGGTCCGGGCGCTGCCGGTGGCCTTCACATGCCGCAGCATCGACATGATCGGGGCCAGACCGGTGCCACCGGCGACCAGGAGGGCCGGACGCATCGCTTCGCGGAGGAAGAACGAGCCGTGCGGGCCGTTGAACTCGAAGGTGTCGCCCACCTTGGCCGTCTTGTCGAGCCAGGTCGACATCAGGCCGTTGGGCACGATCTTGATCTGGAACTCCAGTTCCTCGTCATCCGGACCGCTTGAGAACGAGTACGCCCGGGTGTCGTCGGAGCCGGGAACCTTGATGTTCACGTACTGCCCCGGCAGGAACGCCAGGTCAGCCCGGTTCGGGATCGAGACCTTCATGCGCACCACCAGGTCACCGGGGAACTTGTGGATCTCGGTGACGGTGGCGGTGTAGTTCGCCGACTGGGTCTTGGCGACCGCCGACGAGGTCGGGACCTGGATCACCATGTCCGAGGTCGGCTTCGCCTGGCAGGTGAGGAGATAACCCTCCGCACGCTCGGCATCGCTCAGCGCGTCCTCGACATAGCTGCTTTCGGGCATATCGAAGTCGCCCGATTCGGTCATGCACTTGCAGGTGCCACAGGCGCCGTCGTTGCAGTCGACCGGGATGTTGATCTTCTGCTGGTACGACGCATTCGCGATGGTCTGATTTTCCTTGACCCGAATGAATCGCGTCACACCGTCCTCGAAGGACAGTGCTACTTTGTAGTCCGCCATTGGACCTCTCTCCTTTGGGTGAGCTGTCCGGGGATCAGATGTGGTAGATGTCGACCACGTGGTGGATGTAGTCGTTCTTCAGGATCACCGTCTTCCGCCGGATCACCGGCTGCTCACCACCGAAGTCGATGGTGTAGAACGACGTGCCGTAATACGGGTCGACGTTGTTGTAGCGGTAATACATCGTGTGCCAGTTGAACCGGACATCGACCAGGTTGCCCCGGCGCTCGATGATCTCCACGTTGGAGATGTTGTGTGACGTGCGCGGCTCCGGGATGGAGGTCGCGCTCGAGCGCTCGGTGCGGATGCGGAAGACGCGATCCTCGAGGCCACCCTTGTTGGGGTAGTAGAGGAGCGAGACCTCGCGGTTGGGGTCGCTGGTCAGCTTGTCATCATCGGCCCAGGTGGGCATCCAATAGACAACATCATCGGCGTAGCAGTCGAGCCACTTCTCGAACTCGCGATCGTCGAGATAGCGGGCCTCGCGATAGAGGAACTGCTCGATGGTGGTCTGGTCGATATTCACTTGGTTGTCAACAGCGGTGTTGGTCATGTGTATGAGTCCTTGACTTCTTGTCAGCTCTGGATGGGGTCAGATGTCCTGCGGCTTGATGTGCTCTGCGCCGCGCACCGCCATTGCCGGGTTCTTGCCTTCGCGCGCGGCCTTCATGACCTGCAGCCAGTAGGCATGCTGCACCGGATAAAGGCCCTCGTCCTCGTTGGTCGCACCCGCCGAGATCACGCCATCCATGCCGAGGTCCTTGGCCAGCTGGTCCGGGCCCTCGATCCACTGGGTCGCACCGCGGGACATGTCGTTCCACGGGGCCGCGGTGGCCTTGAAGGTGAACTGGCAGGAGCGGAACTCCTCCAGGTCGTCCGGGGTGGCCATGCCGGAGGCGTTGAAGAAGTCCTCGTACTGACGGATCCGGTGGGCCCGGGCCTCGGCGCTCTCGCCCTTGGGGGCGATGCAGTAGATGGTGACCTCGGTCTGGTCCGGGGAGATCGGCTCGAAGTGACGGATCTGGGTGGAGAACTGGTCCATCAGGTAGACGTTCGGGTACAGGCACAGGTTGCGCGAGCCCTTGACCATGAAGTCACCCTTGGCCTCGCCGTGCTCCTTCTTGAGCTCGTCGAGCTTGCCCCACAGCGGACGGTCCTCGGGGTTGCCGGCCCAGG
>JAUNRO010000123.1 GCA_030544185.1 Propionibacteriaceae bacterium
AAGAAGTCGAGCGCGTTGATCATCGGCATCGTCGTGGCCGCGATCGCCGTCCTCGGCCTTGGCGGCCTGGCGATCGGGCTGCTCGGCGGCAAGGACGACCCGCTCCCGCCCCCGCCCCCGCCGCCCACGGTCCAGCCGACGCCGACGACGAACCCGACCACCGATCCGACCACCGAACCCACCACGGACCCGGATCCGGCGCCGACGACGGAGCCGACGCCCGGTGGTGGTGGCGGACAGCAGACGCAGCCCTCCGGCAACGCGATTCAGCTGTCCAACGGGATGAGCGTCACGCCGGCGAGCGGCTGGACGGTCGCCCAGCAGAACGCGAACGCCGTGCTGCTGCAGGATGCCCGTGGCCGCTCGATGATCATCTCCACCGGCCGGGTGAACGACCCGCGGAACGATGTCACGGAGCTGCTCCGGCGGTTGACTGCCGATGGCAGCGACGTGCGCCTGGGTGATGTCGAGACGCCCGATCTGCATTCGTCGATCGACGTGGCCCGCCAGGCAGCGGCGATGACCGCGACCAGCGGCGGTGGTTCGACCAGGATCGGGATGGTGGCTATCGCCTCCTCCCGGAAGGCGGACCAGACGGGCTTCCTCACTGTGGTCGCCGCGCCGCCGGATGCGTTCCAGGACGATTCGTTCACCGAGGGCGCCGACGCGATGGTCGAGTCGCTGTTCCGCAGCCAGGTGGAGAACGGCTGAGCGTCCGTCCCGGAGAGTGTTCGCCCCGAAGGGCCCCGTCGCGTGCTGGCGGGGCCCTTTCGGCTCGCTGGGAGCTTTGTCGGACCGGGTGCGTAGGCTCGATCTCATGCGACCGGTTGAAGACGTGCAGCGCACCCTGGCCCCCTTCCGCGTGGAGGCCGATTTCGAGCCGAGCGGGGACCAGCCCGCGGCCATCGACGAGCTGGAGCGACGGTTCACCGCGGGGGAGCAGGATGTGGTGCTGCTCGGCGCCACCGGCACGGGCAAGACGGCGACGGTGGCGTGGCTGGCGGAGCGGTTGCAGCGGCCGATGCTGGTCATGCAGCCCAACAAGACGCTCGCGGCCCAGTTCGCCAACGAGCTGCGCCACTTCTTCCCGAAGAACGCGGTCGAATATTTCGTGTCCTATTACGACTATTACCAGCCCGAGGCCTATGTGCCGCAGACGGACACCTATATCGAGAAGGACTCCTCGCTCAACGAGGAGGTCGAGCGGCTTCGTCACCGGGCCACCTATTCCCTGCTCACCCGCCGCGACGTGATCGTGGTCGCGACCGTGTCGGCGATCTATGGCCTGGGCACACCCACCGAGTGGGTCGATCAGATGATCAAGCTCCGCGTCGGTGATGAGATGGATCGCGATGCGCTGCTGCGGCGGCTGGTCGATATTCAGTACGCCCGGAACGACCTCAGCGGCGATCGCGGCACCTTCCGGGTCCGCGGCGACACCCTCGAGGTCTATCCGATGTATGAGGAGTTGGCCTGGCGCGTCGAGTTCTTCGGCGATGAGATCGAGGCGCTGTCGACCCTGCAGCCGCTCACCGGTGAGGTGGTGTCGGAGGACGACGAGATGTATATCTTTCCCGCCTCCCACTATGCTGCCGGCGCCGACCGCATGGACCGGGCGATCCGGGGGATCGAGATCGAGCTCGAGGAGCGCCTCGCCGAGCTGGAGTCGCAGAACAAGCTGCTCGAGGCCCAGCGACTGCGGATGCGGACGACCTATGACCTCGAGATGATGCGCCAGATCGGCACCTGCTCCGGCATCGAGAACTATTCGCGCCACATCGACGGCCGGGACGCGGGCTCCCCGCCGAACTGCCTCCTCGACTATTTCCCGGAGGACTTCGTGCTCGTCCTCGACGAGTCCCACGTCTCGGTCCCCCAGATCGGGGGGATGTATGAGGGGGACATGTCCCGCAAGCGCACCCTCGTCGAGCACGGCTTCCGGCTGCCCAGCGCCACCGACAACCGGCCGCTGCGCTTCGAGGAGTTCGTCGAGCGGATCGGCCAGACGGTCTATCTGTCGGCGACCCCGGGCAACTACGAGATGGCGCGCAGCGACGGCGTCGTCGAGCAGATCATCCGGCCCACCGGGTTGGTCGATCCGGAGATCGTGGTGAAGCCCACCAAGGGCCAGATCGACGACCTGATGGCCGAGATCCGGGCGCGCGCACAGCGCGACGAGCGCGTACTGGTCACGACACTGACCAAGAAGATGGCGGAGGATCTCACCGATTATCTGCTGGAGAACGGCGTGCGCACGCGCTATCTGCACTCGGAGGTCGACACCCTGAAGCGGGTCGAGCTGCTGCGGGAGCTGCGGCTGGGCGACTATGACGTGCTCGTCGGCATCAACCTGTTGCGTGAGGGCCTCGACCTGCCCGAGGTGTCGCTCGTGGCGATCCTGGACGCCGACAAGGCCGGCTTCCTGCGCTCGGACCGCTCGCTGATCCAGACGATCGGCCGCGCGGCACGCAACGTCGGCGGTCAGGTGCATATGTACGCCGACACGATCACCCCGCAGATGGCCGCAGCCATCGACGAGACCAACCGGCGCCGCGACATCCAGATCGCCTACAACACCGAGCACGGCATCGACCCGCAGCCACTGCGCAAGAAGATCGCGGATATCACCGACATGCTCGCCCGGGAGGAGGCGGACACCGCCGAGCTGATGGCGGACAGTCGGCTGTCGGGCAAGCGTGGGCGCGCTCCGGTGCCGGAGCAGGACGTCGAGCGCACGAAGCGGGTGACCACCGACCTGCCGGCCGCGGAACTGGCCGATCTGGTGCAGGAGCTCACCGAACAGATGCGCGCCGCCGCAGCGGAACTGCAGTTCGAGGTCGCCGCGCGCCTGCGCGATGAGATCGCCGAGCTCAAGCGGGAGCTGCGGCAGATGGTGGAGGCTACTCGCTGACCGATTGGTCAGTCATCACTAACCGCTAGTCGGAACGAACTTACCAGTTAACCGAAACCTGGTTTAAGCTGCTGAGCGCACTTTCCTCCCACCCCCCTTCGAGGAGATCCGTGACAGTCACGCCTGTTTCCACGACCCCTGCGCGCGCTCTCGACTATGTGCCGGCCGCATCGACTCCGCTCAAGAAGCTGACGATCGTCATCCCGTGCTATAACGAGGCCGACTCCATCCACGAGTTGATTCTCGCGATTCCGCACGAGCGGTTGCGCGCGATCGGCGTGGAGACGCGCGTGCTCGTAGTCGATAACAATTCCTCCGACAGCACCGCCGACCTGGCCCGGGCCGCGGAGGCCGAGGTCATCTTCGAGGGCGCCCAGGGCAAGGGCCATGCCCTGCGCAGCGCGTTCCGGACGATCCCCGAGGACACCGATTTCGTCGCGATGCTCGACGGCGACAACACCTATAACCCCAGCGAGCTGCCGCGCATGATCGAGCCGCTGGTGAGCGGGTTCGCCGACGTCGTGCTGGGCTCGCGGCTCGGAGGACGCATCCGCGAGGGCTCGATGCGTGGGGTGAACCGGCTCGGCAACTGGCTGTTCACGTTCCTCGTGCGCACGTTCTGCGAGGCCAATGCCACTGACGTGCTGACCGGCTATTTCGCCTGGCGCAAGCCCGTCCTCGACGAGCTGCGGCCCCACCTGCAGTCCTCCGGCTTCGCCATCGAGATGGAGATGGTGACGAAGATGGCGGCGCTCGGCCACCGGGTGACCTCGGTCCCGATCTCCTATCACCCGCGCCTGGGCAGCTCCTCGCTCAACCCCGTCGAGGACGGCCTGCGCATCCTGCGCTGCTTCGCCACCAACCTCGCGTGGCGCCCGCCGGCCCCCAAGGTCGTGACTGGCTGATGCGCATCGACTTCGTCGCCGACGCGGTCTATCCCTTTCACAACGGAGGAAAAGAAAAGCGTCTGCACGACCTCGCCACGGCGCTGGTCGATCAGGGTCATGAGGTGCACGTCCACACCATGCACTGGTGGTCCGACCCGGCGCCGACGCATGTCGTCGGTGGGGTGGTCATGCACGCGCTGTGCCGCGTCCACCCCCTCTATGCCGGAGATCGCCGCAGCATCAAGCAGGCCCTGCTGTTCTCCCTGGCCTGTCTGCGTCTGGCCCGGGTGCCGTTCGAGGTGCTCGACGTGGATCACATGCCCTATTTCCCGTTGCTGACCGCGCGGATCGCCTGTGGGCTGCGGCGCAAGCCGCTCTATGCGACCTGGCACGAGGCCCTGGACGCCGACAGCTGGCGCCGCTATATGGGCCCGATCGGCGTGATCGCGTTCGCGATCGAGCGGATCACCTCGCGCCTGCCGCGGGCGATCGGCACCGCCTCGGCCCAGACCCGCCGCAACCTGGCCTCGCACCACCGCCGGACCCGGGGCGTACGCCTCGTCGGCACCGGAGTCGATCTCGACACGATCGCGACCACCCAGCCCGCCGCCGAACCGACCGACATCCTGTTCGTGGGCCGGCTGGTCAAGGACAAGCAGGTCGCGCTGCTGCTGGATGCGATGGCGCTGATCCGCGCGCAGCGTCCCGGCACGACGTGCACGATCATCGGCCGCGGCATCGAGGAGGATCGCCTGCGCGCGCAGGTCGAGCGGCTCGGGCTCGGCGATGCGGTCCGGATGATTGGCTGGCTGGCGGAGTCCCACGATGTGTACGCGCACATGAAGTCCGCGAAGGTCTTCGCCCTGCCCAGCAACCGCGAGGGGTTCGGCATGGTCGTCGCGGAGGCGCTCGCCTGCGGCACCCCCGTGGTCACGATCGACTCGCCCGAGAACGCCTCGCAGCACCTGATCAACCCCGGGGTCTCGGGATCGGTGACCGCGAACGACCCGCGGGCGTTCGCCGACGGGCTGCTGGAATGGCTCGACCGGTCGGACAAGCTCGACCCGGAGGACGCCGGCACCCTCGATCTGGCCTGGCCGTCGATCGCCGCCCGCCAACTGGAGGTCTATACATGACCAGCCTGTCCATCGTCGTCATCGCCTTCAACGAGGAGCCCGCGATCGCCGCGACCCTCGACGCGATCGCCATGCTCGACGACCTGCCCGCCGAGACCGAGATCATCGTCGTGGACGACGGCTCCACCGACGCGACCGCTGCGATCACGGCCGGCGCCGCGACCGCCGATCCCCGCATCCGCCTGATCTCCCAGGCCAACGCCGGGCGCGGGGCCGCCCGGGCGCGGGGTCTCGCGGCGGCGAGCGGTGACTACATCGCGTTCATCGATGCCGACGTCGCCGTCCCTCCGCACTGGTGGACCACCTGCCGGGAGGCGCTGGAGAGCGCCGACGCCTGCGGCGGCACCCCGATCCCGGACGGCGACGTGACCTTCGTCCACCGGACCTTCCGGCTCGTGCCGAAGATCCGGCCCACCACGATCACGGTGTCGGGCTGCAACGGTCTCTATCACCGCGCCGTGTTCGACCGGGTGGCCTTCGACCCGACGCTGCGCAACGGTGAGGATGTGGCGCTCAGCTATGCCATGCACGCCGCCGGGCTGCGCGCGGTCACCGTGCCCGGCCTGACCGTGGAACACCAGGAACACAAGGGCTTCGCCAAGAGTTGCGCGTGGCTCCATGAGTCCGGCGTCGGTGCGGCGCGGCAGTTCGCGGTGCACCGCGAGGTCCGGCTGCCGGACGTGGTGACCGCCGGCTTCGTGGCCACCCTCGGTGCTGCCGCCTTGGCGGGGGCAACCCGCAGGGACTCCCGCGCCTCGCTCCTCCCGCTGGGCTATGTGACCGCGGCCAGCGCGGCCCACCTCGCCACGAAGTTCCGGCTGGGCCGCACGCCCACCCGCAGCCTGCAGGCCATCGTCCTGCACACCCCACTGATGGGCTGCTATCTCGCGGGGCGCATCCGCGGGCTGTTCACCAGAACGGAGGGCTGAGTTGGTTTCCGGCGTCAGCGTGATCATCGCCTGCCACAACGGCGCCGAGCGGATCGGCGCCTGCCTGGACGCCCTGGCCGGCCAGGACTGGCCGGGGGACATCGAGACGATCGTCGTCGACGATCGCTCCACCGACGACACCGCCGCCACGGCCGTCCGCCACGGCGCGCGGGTGATCGCCACCCGGGGCACCCAGGGGCCGGCCGCGGCCCGCAACCTCGGCATCACCGTCGCCACCCACCCGGTCATCGCGTTCACCGACGACGACGCTCTCCCTGAGCCGGGCTGGCTCGCGGCGCTCGTCGCGGTGCTCGAGCAGACCGGGGCAGGCGCGGTCGCGGGCGCGACGGTGCCCAGTGACGACGACCACCTCCTGTGCCGCTATCTCGCGGTGAACAACCCCCTCGCCCCGCTCGAGCGCGGGATCGGCGCTCACCGGTCCGCGCTGCGCCGGCTCACCGACTATCTGCGCGGCGTCGCGGGCCTCGGCCCGCAGCTGTCCGGCGTACGCCCGATCTATGCGGCCGGCACCGTCAACCTCGCGGTGCGGGCCGAGACGCTGGCCGAGCTGGACGGGTTCGACGCCGACTTCGGGTTCAGCGGGGAGGATCAGGATCTGTGCCGCCGCCTGCTGGCCCACGATCCGGACGGCCTGTGGTTCGCTCCCGAGGCCGTCGTCCGCCACGTCTTCGATCCGCGGCTCGGCGACACGCTGCGCCGCTCGCGCGCCTATGCGCTCGGCAACGCCGCGCTGCACCGCAAGCATCCCGAGATCGGGCGCATCGTCTTCCCGATTCCCGTGCTCTGGCTGGTGGCGACCCTCGCCCTGGCCGCCCACCGGCCCCGCCGCGCGTGGCTGCCGACCGCGGCGATCGCGGCGGCCTACCCGCGCTATCTGCGGCACGCCGCGACGCAACCGAACGCCGAAGCCCTCGCGTACCCCTATCTCCAATTCCTCTCCGAATGCGCCGCCAATGTCGGCGCGGCCGAGGGGATGCTGGCGGATCGCGCCCGGCGGAGGCCGAAGAAGGTGGCCCATGCGTAACGTCCTGCTCGGTGTGTTTCTCGGCGCCCTCGTGCTGTGGTTCCTGCCCGGGCCGGCTCATGCCGCCGGGGCGCTGGTGCTGGCCGCGGTCCTGCCCGGTGCCCTGCTCGGCGCGCTGATCGAGCGCACCAGGCCGCTCGGCATCGGCCCGCTGGGGACGGTCGTGGCCTCGGTGAGCCTGACCTATGTGGTCGGGATGGCGGTCAATGCGGTCGCCGCGCTGTTCGGCACCGCGTTCACCGCCACCTGGTCGCTCATCGGCCAGGCCCTGCTGATCGCGGTGCTGCTGGGGATCTGCTGGTGGCGCCTGCCGCGGCGGATCGCGGTCGCGATCCCGGCTTTCCCCGTGCGCACCGCCCTCGGTCTCGCGGCGCTGGCCCTGCTCCCGCTCGCTGCCGTCGGCGCCGCCTCGTGGCTGAACAACACCGGCAGCTCGCTCGGTCCGCTGTTCGTGCTGGCCGCAGTCGTGGTGGCCTGCGCCTTCGCGTGGTTGCGGCCGGGCTCACCGCTGATGCTCCCCGCGCTCTATGCCTCGGCGCTCGCGGTCATGCTGCTCGGCGCGTGGCGCGGCGACCACTTCTCGGGCATCGATCAGAGCAAGGAGTTTTTCCTGGCCGATCTCGTGACCCGCACCGGGCACTGGACGCCGGGGCTGTCGATCGACGCCTACAACTCCTCGCTCGGCGTCACGATCCTGCCCGTGCACCTGTCGCATCTGTTCGGCGTCGACCTGTCGACGGCGTTCCGGTTGCTGATCCCGGCGGGGTATGCGCTGGTGCCCGTCCTGATCGCCTCGCTCTATCGGCACGTCCGCGCGCCGCGCATCGGTGTGCTGGCGGCGTTCCTGTTCCTGGCCCAGCCGGCGTTCGTCGACTGGGGGCCCGTCCCGGTCCGCCAGATGGTGGCCTTCTTGTTCTTCGCGGCCGCCATCCGGATCATGTTCGACCGGGAGGCGCCGGCGCGGCTGCGCAATGTGGGGCTGCTGGCCACGGGTGCGCTGCTGATCCTGTCGCACTATTCCACGGCCTATCTGACCCTGCCGCTGCTGGTCATCGGCACCGTGCTCGCCCAGATCGCGCAGCGCCGCCTGCGCGGGCGGAGCTCCGAGCCGGTGCTGCGGGCCAACTGGGCCGTGCTCGGGTTGCTGGTCGTGTTCGCCGTGGTCTGGCTCGGCCCGATCACCGGGGTGAGCAGCAACCTCGCGGAGACCTCGCGCTCGTCGGCCCGGGTCCTGTCGACCACGGGCTTCTCCCCGTTCGGTTCGGTCGGCTATGCGCCGGGCACCGGGCTCGCCGACCAACTCGGCCTCGGCCCGCAGACCCAGCCGCGGGACGAGGTCTTCGAGGACTACCAGGACTATGCGGAGGCGAAAGCCGGTGAGATCGGCATCCGCCCCCTGACGCCGCGGGAGGACGCAGGGCCGATCTGGCTGCTGCCCGCCGACGAACGGCCGGCTGAGCAGACCTGGTGGGGGAGCATCCTGCTCGTGCTGGAGACCGTGGTCAAGCAGATGATGCGGTTGCTGCTGGCCGTCGGCCTGGTCGTGGTCGTGGTGCGCTTCATCCGCGGCCGGCTGCCACTGCCAGGGCTCTCGTCCTATGCGGTCGCGGCCGGCACGCTGCTCGGCCTCGTCGTCGTGGTGCCCGTGGCGTCGATCGCCTATGACGTCGGGCGGACCA
>JAUNRO010000124.1 GCA_030544185.1 Propionibacteriaceae bacterium
CGCCCAGGTCCCGCTGGGGCGACCGGGCGGGCCACCGGCTGAAAGGGAGAACACATGAGCGTGCGCGTGTTGCTGGTCGATGACCACCCGGTGGTCCGGGCGGGGCTGCGGGCGTTGCTGCAGGCCCGGGACGGGATCGAGGTCGTGGGCGAGGCGATCGACGCGGTGGACGCCCTGTCCCTGGCGCGAGAGGCTGACCCGGACGTCGTCCTGTGCGACCTGCGGCTCGGCGAGGGCGGGGACGGGGTCGACGTGGTGCGGGGACTGACGCGGGATGGACGGGAGCCCGGACCGGCGGTCGTGATTCTCACGACGTTCGACCACGATGCCGACATCGTCCGGGCGGTCGAGGCCGGCGCGGCGGGATATCTGCTCAAGGACGCTCCGCCCGACGAGATCGTCACGGCGATCGAGCGCGCCGCCCGGGGCGAGACGGTGCTCACCGCCGATCTCACAGCGCGGGTGGTCCAGACGATGCGGGAACGCACCCGCGCACCGTTGAGCGACCGGGAGCGCGAGGTTCTGCGACAGGTCGCCGAGGGCCGGTCGAACCGGGAGATCGCCAAGGTGCTGTTCGTCAGCGAAGCCACCGTGAAGACGCATCTCAACCACGCCTTCGCCAAGCTCGCCGTCACCAGCCGCACGGCAGCGGTCGCCGCCGCGCGCCGGACCGGCGTCCTCGATTAGCCCTCGATCAGCGCTGCACCTCGGCCACGATCGCCTCCACCGCGGAGTCGACCGGCACCTCGCGCTTGTCGCCGGACCTGCGATCGCGCAGCTCGACCACCCCGTCGGCCAGGCCCCGACCAACGACAACGCTGGTCGGCATGCCAAGCACCTCGGCGTCGGCGAACTTGACCCCCGGGGAGGCCTTGCGATCATCAAGCAGCACCCGGATCCCGCGCGCGGCCAGGGCCTCGGCGATCTCGGTGGCCTTGGCGAACACGTCGTCACCCTTTCCGGTGGCCAGGACGTGCACGGCATAGGGCGCCAGCGCCTGCGGCCAGCACAGACCCTTGTCGTCGCAGGTCGTCTCCGCCACGGCGGCGACGGCGCGGGACACGCCGATGCCATAGGAGCCCATGGTCACCGTGACCTGCTTGCCGTTCTGGTCGAGAACCTTGAGCCCGAGCGCCTCGGCATACTTGCGACCCAGCTGGAAGATGTGGCCCATCTCCATCCCCCGGGCGAGCGACAGCGGGCCGGAGCCGTCCGGCGCCGGATCCCCCGCGCGGATGTCCGCGACGTCGATGAGCCCGTCCGGGGTGAAGTCGCGGCCGCAGACGAGGTCGAACACATGTTTGCCGGGGAAGTTGGCGCCGGTGATCCAGCGGGTGCCCTCGGCGACCCGGGGGTCCACGAGATAGCGGACGCCGGATCCGTCCTCGCCGAGACCGAGCGCCTGGGGTCCGATATAGCCGCGGACGAGCTGGGGGTACGCCGGGAAGTCCTCCTCGGAGAACGGCTCCACGACCGCCGGTTCGACGGTGGCCTCGAGCCTCTTCAGGTCGACCTCGCGATCCCCGGGCACCCCGATCACCAGCGGCTCGCGGTTGCCCTCGGGGTCGACCAGCATGACCACGACGTTCTTCAGCGTGTCCGCCGCCGTGTAGCCCGCGGAGGGGAAGAGTTCGTTCGCGACCGCGACGAGCGTCTCGATCGTCGGGGTGTCCGGGGTGTCCTCCACATGGGCGGCCGGCGCATCGTCGAACGGCACCGGCGGGCTGGGCTCGAAGCGGACCGCCTCGACGTTCGCGGCATACCCACCCGGGGACCGCACGAACGTGTCCTCACCGTTCTCGGCGACCGCGAGGAACTCCTCCGACGCCGAGCCGCCCATGGCCCCCGAGGTCGCCTGCACGATCACATAGTCAAAGCCGAGACGGTCGAAGATCTTGATGTAGGCGGCACGGTGCGCGTCGTAGGAGGCCTGCAGGCTCTCGTCGTCGACATCGAACGAATAGGAGTCCTTCATCACGAACTCGCGGCCGCGGAGCAGGCCGGCGCGGGGCCGCGCCTCGTCGCGATATTTCGTCTGGACCTGATAGAGCGACAGCGGCAGGTCCTTGTAGGAGGAGTAGAGATCCTTCACCAGCAGGGTGAACATCTCCTCATGGGTGGGCCCGAGCAGATAGTCGCCGTCGCGCCGGTCGTGGAGCCGGAAGAGATTGTCACCGTATTCGGTCCACCGGTTCGTCGCCTCATAGGGCTCACGGGGCAACAGCGCCGGGAACCGGACCTCCTGGGCGCCGATCGCGTCCATCTCCTCGCGCACGATGCGCTCGACGTTCTGCAGCACCGCCAATCCGAGCGGCAGCCAGGAATAGATGCCGGGTGCGACGCGGCGGATATAGCCCGCCCGCACCAGCCAGCGGTGGCTCGGCACCTCCGCATCAGCCGGGTCCTCCCGCAGGGTCCGGACGAACAGTTGGGACATCCTGGCGAGTTCGGACACGTGCACTTCTCCTGGGATCGGGGTCGACCGACCCAACCCTAGCGCCCGCGGACGTGCCCTCGGACCCTTGCCGATTGGGGCCACGCCGAAACAAAAACCGGCGCCATCCTGTGGGGATGACGCCGGCAACGGACTTGCTGCGGAGCGGGGCGTGTCATGGCCCGATCCAGAAGTGTCGGTCAGGGACGGTGCTTGGCGAAGACGCCAGCGGTGATGCCGTCCGGATCGGTCACGGTGAAGAACGGGGTCGGTGCCTCGGCGATGACGTCGCCGGTGTGATAACCAGCCGCCCGCATCCGAGCGGCGGCGATGTCGAGCGGCTCGCTGGTCACGAACCCGATCTGGACCTCCGCCTGCCCCTCGGGGCAGTGGTGCCGGGTGCTGGGTGACAGCCCGATGACGCCCGCGGGCTCGTCGGAGTTCAGCACGCGCCAGTCGACTTGGCCGTCGGTCTGCTGCTCGAAGCCGAGCACCTCGAAGAACTCGCTGTCACCGGCCACCGAGAGGGTGTGGCGCAGAGCCACGATCTCGACCGGATTGGCGGCCTGCTGAGCCTCGGTGCGGTCCAACACCGCCTGACCGACCCAGATGCTCTGGCCGTTGGTGTCGGTCACGGTGACGCCGGGGGCGCCGCTGTCGGAGAGCTCGTGGTGGAGGTCATAGGACTCGAAGAGCTCGGCGGCAGCGACATAGTCGTTGGTGCAGAAGGAGAGTTCGGCGCGGCCGGGGCGGCCACGGTCCGGGTTCTCATACAGAGCGATGACACCGCCCTTTGCATAGACATAGGTCAGGTCCATGTCGTGCTCGTTGAAGAGCACCGGTCCCATGCCCAGTGCCTGCAGAAAGCCAACCATGCTGTCCACGTCATTGGTGCCGCGGAACAAGCACACAGTGAATGTGAGTTCGTCGTGCATGGTGATGGTCATTAATCCTCCCTTTGTGGCCGGTGTGCCCGGCATATTCACAAAGATACGCGAGGGTTAGCTCTCTCAGCTAACCCCGTTCGGCTGAGCGGCACAACCGACCCGCTCAGCGAAACCCCTAGTAAAGGAGGGCTTACCTGCTGGTACGAACTTTAATAGAGAATTGTTGCAAACTCGCCGACCTCGGCAAAGCCAACGCGCCGATAGGTCGCTCGCGCGGGGGTGTTGAATGAGTTGACATAGAGCGAAAGCGTGTCGAACTCCGCCCGGGCCAGCTCGACCACGCCGGCCATCGCCGCGGCCGCCGCGCCCTGGCCGCGATAGCTGGGATCCAGCCAGACCCCCTGGATCTGGCCAACCCCTTGGGCCGCGGACCCGATATCAGACTTGTAGACCACCTGACCGTGGCGGATGATCCCGAACGCCCGGCCCTTGCCGATGACGTGGTCGACATAGCTGCGATAGGGCCCGGGGTCGCCACCGACGATCGGCGAGACGCCGACCTCTTCGGTATACATCCGCACCGCCGCATCGAAATAGGCATCCGCGTGCTCGGCGCCGATTCGTTGTACGCACGGGTGGGGCTCCACCGCCGGTGCGGCCGAAATCGACATCATCGGCTGGCTCGGGCGGACCTCGCGGATCGTCGACCACGGACCGCCCCAGTGGTCCGCCAGCCTGTTCCACAGTCCCAGCGCCTGCTCCGCGGGGCCCACGATGGAACTGCAGCGCCGCGTGCCGCTCAGCACCTGGACGAAGCCATCGAGCGCATCCTCGTCGGCGGCGACGGGCACCAGGTTGGCGCCCTGGTGGCACAGCGCCGCCAGCTCACCCGCGTCGAAGTAGCCATAGACCGGGCATCCCAGCCGCCACGGCTCCAGCCCGAACGTCTGGACCCGGGCGGCCACGAAGACGTTCGCCACCGGGTCGCGCGCGAGAGTGTCCCAGACCGCGTCCAGGTCACGGGTGTCGAGGGTGCGGACCCCTGTCCGCCGCCGGTTCACGGGGGTTCGGCGGGTCAGGCCGTGACGCTCACCTCGGGCGTACCCTCCGGCATGTCCTCCGCCAGCCGCAGGGCCTCCTCGATGAGGGTCTCGACGATGTCGGCTTCCTTCACGGTCTTGATGACCTCACCCTTGACGAAGATCTGGCCCTTGCCGTTGCCGGAGGCCACCCCGAGGTCCGCCTCCCGGGCCTCGCCCGGGCCGTTGACGACGCAGCCCATGACCGCGACGCGCAGCGGGACCGTCAGCCCCTCCAGGCCGGCGGTGACCCGCTCCGCAAGCGTATAGACGTCGACCTGGGCCCGTCCGCACGACGGGCACGACACGATCTCGAGCTTGCGGGGACGCAGGTTGAGCGACTCGAGGATCTTCGCGCCGACCTTCACCTCCTCGACCGGGTCGGCCGACAGGGAGACGCGGATGGTGTCGCCGATCCCCCGGCTCAGCAGGGCGCCGAAGGCCACGGCCGACTTGATCGTGCCCTGGAACGCCGGGCCTGCCTCGGTCACCCCGAGGTGCAGGGGCCAGTCGCCGCGCTCGGCCAGCAGCTCATAGGCCCGGACCATCACGATCGGGTCGTTGTGCTTCACCGAGATCTTGAAGTCGTGGAAGTCGTGCTCCTCGAACAGCGAGGCCTCCCACACCGCCGACTCGACCAGGGCCTCCGGGGTCGCCTTGCCGTATTTCTCCAGCAGCCGCTTGTCCAGTGAGCCCGCATTCACGCCGATGCGGATGCTGACCCCGGCGTCCTGCGCCGCCTTGGCGATGGCCCCGACCTGGTCATCGAACGCCTTGATGTTGCCGGGGTTGACGCGCACCGCCGCACAGCCGGCCTCGATGGCGGCGAAAACATATTTCGGCTGGAAGTGGATGTCGGCGATCACCGGGATCTGCGACTGGCGCGCAATCTCCGGCAGCGCCGCGGCATCGTCCTGGCTGGGGCACGCGACGCGCACGATGTCACAGCCGGCCGCGGTCAGCTGGGCGATCTGCTGCAGCGTCGCGTTGACATCGCTCGTCTGCGTGGTGGTCATCGACTGCACCGAGATCGGCGCGTCACCGCCGACCAACACCTTGCCGACCTTGATCTGTCGGGTCCTGCGTCGTGGAGCGAGCACCTCGGGCGCCTCGGCGACGGCAGGAGCGGGCAGGTCGACGGTCATGGTTCCTCCACCACGGTCAGGGAGAGCGATTCACTTAATGCAGGGGCGGGCCGTGAGCGGGCCACAGCCCAGTTTGGCAGACTCGGGCAAGCAACGGCGACGCGAGGGCTGCGCCCTCGGTGGGCCGAGTTCGCCGGGCCGATCTAGAACAGCCGGACCGGGTCGATGATGTCAGCAAGGATCAGCACCACGCCGGCGACAGCGATGAACAGGAACACCGCGTAGGCCACCGGCAGCATCTTGGCCGTGTCGAGATAGCCGGGGTCGGGACGCCGGAACAGCCGCGCGAACTGGCGGCGTACCCACTCCGCGATCGCGCCGACGATGTGACCGCCATCCAGCGGCAGCAGGGGCACGAAATTGAACAGCGCGACGAAGAGGTTGACGTTGCCCAGCAGCACGAGGAACGTGGCGACCTTGTCCTCGGCGGTGAGCTGCGTGGTCGTGCTGATCTCCCCCGCGGCCCTGCTGGCGCCGACGACGCTCATCGGGCCATAGATGTCCCGGGGCTGGCCGGTGACGAGGTTGACGGCGGTGTTCCAGATCTTGACGGGGAACTGGGCGAGGGCGACGAGCGACATCCTGGTCATGTCCCCCATGTCGCTGAGGACGAGCCCCGGGCCCGCGTGCACCCGCTCGGTCGTGGGGGTGAACCCGAGGAAGCCCGCCTCGACGCGTTTGGCAGGATCCCAGGTGTCGGCGACGCCGGTGAGGACGGTGTTGACCGGCGCGAGCGGGACCTGCTGGCCGCCACGGTCGACGACGATCTCCGCCCGGCCGTCGAGATTCTCACGGATCATCGTCTGCAGTTCGCGCCAGTCCTCGACGACGACGCCGTTGAAGGACATGATCCGGTCGCCAGGGCGCAGGCCCGCCTGGACCGCCGGGGTCAGTGGGTCACCGGCGCGGCACTCGTTGCGATCGGCCCGGTCGGCCGGGACCACGCACTGCGAGACGCCCTGGACCACCGGCTGCGGCCGATAGCTGCCGTGGATGCCGAGGACGCCCCAGAGGATCAGGAAGGCGAGGATGAGGTTCATCGTGGGCCCGCCGGCCATCACGATGAGCTTCTGCCAGGTCCGTTTCTGGAAGAACAGCCGCCCGTCGTCGCTGGGTTTGATGTCGGCCCATTCGGCCTCGCGGCTGGTCTCGATCATGGTCGCGAGCGGGTTGGCCGAACTTCCTGCGTTGCGGATGCGGCCGGTCTTCTTCTCCGGTGGGAACATCCCGACGAGCTTCACATAACCACCGAGCGGGATGGCCTTCACGCCGTATTCGGTCTCGCCCCGGCGGAAGCTCCACAGCTTCCGGCCGAAGCCCACGAAATACTCGGTGACCTTCACGCCGAAGAGTTTCGCGGGCACCATGTGACCGACCTCGTGCAGCGCGATCGAGGCCATGATGAGGGCGAAGAACAGCAGGGCTCCGCCGAGATAGATCAGGGTGTCCATGGGTGTGGGCAGCTCCGCGGGTCAGGCGACCGGTCGGGTCGGGTCAAGGCTGGCATCGGGGCCCGCAGCCGCCAACTGCGCCGCCCGCTCGCGGGCCCACCGGTCGGCCGCCCACACGTCGTCGACGGTCACCTGATCGGGCCCGATGAGCCTTGATCCTACGTCGGAGTGCGAAATTTCCGGCCCTGTCCGTTCCTCCGGTTCGCTCAGGTGCTCGGCGAGCACGGCGCCGACGGTCTCGACGATGTCGAGGAAGCCGATCTGTCCGGCACAAAACGCATCCACACAGGCCTCGTTGGCGGCGTTGAACACCGCAGGCGCGGTCCCCCCGGCCCGCCCGGCCCGTTTGGCCAAGGTGATCGCGGGAAACGCCTCGTGGTCGATCGGCTCGAACGTCCACTCGCTCGCCTTCGTCCAGTCACACGGCGCCGATGCACCGGCCACCCGGTCGGGCCAGGTGAGACCGAGAGCGATCGGCAGCCGCATGTCCGGTGGGGAGCACTGGGCCATCGTCGAGCCGTCGATGAACTCCACCATCGAGTGCACGATCGACTGCGGGTGGGCCACGGCTTCGATGTCGTCGAGGTCGACGTCATAGAGCAGCGCCGCCTCGAGCACCTCGAGCGCCTTGTTGACCAGTGTCGCGGAGTTGATCGTGATGACTCGGCCCATATTCCAGGTCGGATGCTTCATCGCCTGGTCGGGTGTCACCGAGACCATCTGCTCACGGCTCCAGCCCCGGAACGGCCCGCCGGAGGCGGTGACGATGACCTTGCGCACCTCCTCGCGGCGCCCCGCGCGCAGGCATTGGGCGATCGCGGAGTGCTCGGAGTCGACCGCGACAATCTGGCCGTCCGCCGCGGCAGCGGTGACCAGGCGCCCGCCGACCACCAGGGACTCCTTGTTGGCGAGCGCGAGCGTCGTCCCGGCGCTGAGGGCGGCGAGGGTCGCGCCCAGCCCCGCGGAACCGGTGATGCCGTTGAGCACGACATCGCAGGCGCACCCCGCCAGTTCCGTCGCGGCGTCCGGCCCGGCGAGGATTTTCGGCAGGCTCATCTCGCCGGCGTTCCAGCCCCGGTTCTTCGCCTCGGCATAGAGCGCGAGCTGCAGATCCTGCACCGCCGCTGCCTGCGCGAGCGCAACGGCAGCCGGGCGTACCTGAAGGATCTGGTGCGCCAGCGCCTCGATGTTGCCGCCCCCCGCGGCCAGCCCGACGACCCGGAACTGGTCCGGGCGGTCGCCGATCACCTCCAGCGCCTGCGTCCCGATCGAGCCGGTGCTGCCAAGAATCACCACGTCACGCACGCCGTTCAGTCTGGCATGCAGACCCGCGCCTCGATCCCCTGGTGCTTCACGGCTTCCCTCAACTCCAGGATCGGGCTTACGCTGACGCCTATTCAGGAACCCCGACCCCAGGAGAGACGATGCAGTCTTCCCGAATCCGGCGCGCCATCCTTGCGTGTGCGGCCGCCGGTGCGCTGGCCCTGTCCGCGATCGGCGCCGGCGCCGAGGCCTCACCCAGCGCCGAGGCGCCCTCCACCCCAGTGCCGTTCACCGCGGTGGAGGGCCAAGTGATGAGCTATGTCCTCAA